>NZ_VPDH01000042.1:0-33623 GCF_013417785.1 Acinetobacter sp. YH12227
TCGCAAGAGATGCGATGGATGTCTGGTGATTTGTAGTCATAAATTTTAGTCCCCACTTGTTTTTAAGTGGGGACTAAATTAAGGCTTATAGGATGAATTCATAAGGTGTGTTCAGCGGACGCTTACGACTTTAGGATCTACACCTGCAATAATTGAAAATGCGATGGCTTCAGGGATGAGTGCAAGACCGACGACTAATCCGGCAAGTACATCCCCACGGATGTTAGAGAACCACTGTTCTCGGACATTAGATAACATAAACATAGCCTGTTTTTTAATTTTTCAGATAGGCCAGTGATGTGATATATACAACACACAAGCGACTACACCACATCACTAGACAGAGATGAGTTATTTACAGATTTAAGAGGGTAAATAAACTTAAGGTGGCGTAAGCGTCATAAGATGGAGGAACTTTTTAGAGTAAAAAATCAGGACAAGGGTAACAGCTAGGTACTTTTTTATAAAGCCTGGATGTTATACCAAGCTTTGTTTAATCGGTATTTTATGAAGCTTTTAGCTCCCCAAGTAATTGACCTATTTCCAAACGTGTATAGCCACGTTCTTTAAAGATCAAAACAATAGCCTGTTTATAATCTTCAGAAGTGGCCGTTTTATATTTATTAATTAATTGCAGCTCAGCATTAAGCTGAAGGTCATTTTTGATGGTCAATACTTCTGCAGAGACTTTATTAAAAATCTTGAAATTAAACATACAGGCGCTCTTTATCAGTATTGTAGCGGCCCGACTACAACAAACACCTGTCTTAGCCTAGCTAGACACCCTTAGTAACAAGGATTACAAATTTTAAAAGGGTCTGCAAGTTTTTCTAAATGGGGAGTATAAATGATCTACTAATTTTTATAGGCTCATAAATAACTACCCCATAAAATTTAAGCTAAAAATTTAGTAATTTCTTCAGCTGTTGCTTTTGCTGTCCTTGAAACGCCCACTAAAGTTGCTGAACCAGGTCCAGTCCATTCACCATATCCCACTAACCACAGGTTAGGTTGTTTGACTGACCTTGTCCCTGTAACCAGTACCGTATTGTTTTCCTCTACGATCTCAAGTGGTTTTAAATGATCTAGAGCCGCTTTAAACCCAGTACACCAAATCACGGCATCGATCTGTTGAAAAGATCCATCCTCCCAAATCACGCCATCTTGCGTGAATGCTGTAAATGGTCGCTCACTATGCAGCACGCCACGTGCACGTGCATCTTTGACCGAATCAATCATGACAATATCGCCCAGGCCACCAATCGGCTGATCTACAGTACGACCTTCGAGTTGTGCCTTTAAACGCTCCGTAGCACGTAAAAACAAGATACGTCCATCAACATCATCAGCTAGAAATTGAGGAGGGATCGGGGTGATCCAAAGTGTATTGGCCACTTGAGAAACTTCAGCTAGAATTTGTGCGCCAGAATTTCCGCCACCCACAATCATGACGTTCTTATCTTTGAAGGTTTCTGCATTTTGGTAATGCGCGGAATGTAATTGTAGTCCTTTAAAATTCTCCTGACCTGAATAAGATGGGATATAAGGATGACTCCAAGTACCGGTTGCACTCACTACAGCTTTTGCTTTCCATGACTGTTCACCTGCATAGACGTTTAATATGTCTTCCTCAGCCTCAACACGATCAACGTGCACAGGACGGACAACCGGAAAATGATAACGTTGCTCATATTGCTGTATGTATTCAATCACTTCATGACGAGTCGGATAAGTTTGTTCTGTCCCTGGCATCATCCAGCCTGGTAAGGAACTCCAGCTATTCGGTGAAAACAGTCGCAAAGAATCCCAAGCATGTAGCCAGGCACCGCCTGCCTGCGGCTGTTCATCTAAAATGATAAAAGACAGACCATTGCGCTTTAAAAAGTAAGATGTAGCTAATGCTGCTTGCCCCCCACCAATGATGATCACGTCTGTTTCTGTTGTTATTGACATTTTTCTTTCCCATAACTTCATTATTATCAAAAGTATATATCTATCTTGATCATTGTGCCCAATAAAAACCCAATATCAGGATGAACTGATATTGGGCATGGGCAGCACTATCTCTCTATATTAGAGGGTAGATAAAATGAGAGTATTACTTCTACAAATTATCAAGGTACTTTTCAGCATCCAATGCAGCCATACAGCCTGAACCAGCCGAAGTAATGGCTTGACGGTATACGCTATCTGCAACATCACCAGCAGCGAAAACACCCGGTACGGAAGTGGCTGTAGCATTGCCTGCAGTACCGCTTTGTACCTGGATATAGCCATTTCGTAACTCAAGCTGGCCTTCAAACATACTGGTATTTGGTTTATGACCAATTGCAATGAATACACCTTGAACATCAACGTCCTGAATGGAATCATCCTGTGTCGATTTTAAACGTACACCTGTAACACCGGTATTGTCACCCAATACATCATCCACTTGATGATTCCAGATGATACTGATCTTACCTTCTTTTTCTTTTTCGAAGAGATGATCTTGCAGGATCTTTTCTGAACGCAGGAAGTCACGACGGTGCACCAATGTCACATGCTCCGCGATGTTGGACAAATACAGGGCTTCTTCAACCGCTGTATTACCACCACCGACTACCATAACTTTCTGGTTCTTATAAAAGAAACCGTCACAGGTTGCACAGGCACTTACGCCTTGACCCATGAATGCCTGTTCGGATTCCAGGCCGAGATATTGTGCGGTTGCACCTGTTGCCACAATCAGGGCATCACAGGTGTATTCTTCCATATCACCTTTAAGGACAAATGGACGCGTGTTCAAATCAACTTCATTGATATGGTCATAGACCAGTTCAGTACCAAAACGTTCGGCATGCGCCTGCATACGTCCCATTAATGCCGGACCGGTTAAGCCTTCAGGATCACCTGGCCAGTTATCGACTTCAGTCGTGGTGGTCAACTGGCCGCCGAGTTGCATACCTGCAATCAGCATAGGTTTTAAGTTGGCACGTGCCGCATATACCGCTGCACTATAACCGGCAGGACCAGAACCTAAAATGATGAGTTTTGAATGGCGTGTTGACATTTTTATATTCTCTAACAGATTAGATGTTACGTTGATTGACACGCTTAGACAGCTCTTCAGCCGATTCCTTACGCTCCGAGTAACGATCCGTGAGGTACGCGCTTTGTCCGCGGGTCAGCAAGGTGAACTTATACAGTTCCTCCATCACATCGACAATCCGATCATATAAGGACGAAGGTTTCATGCGTCCCTCTTCATCAAATTCCAAAAAGGCCTTGGGAATAGAAGACTGATTCGGAATCGTGATCATCCGCATCCAGCGCCCCAAGATTCGCATCTGGTTGACGCTATTGAAAGACTGTGAGCCACCACTGACCTGCATCAGTGCCAGGGTTTTGCCCTGAGTCGCACGAATGGCTCCCGCTGCTAGTGGAATCCAGTCAATTTGCGCTTTAAAGATCGAACTCATCGAACCATGCCGTTCAGGTGAACACCAGACCATGCCTTCAGACCAGGCCAGCAATTCATGCAGTTCCTTCACCTTCGGATGTTCCAGATCACCATCTTCGGGCAAAGGTAAACCTTTGGGATGAAAGATTTTAACCTCACAGCCAAAGCGTTCCAGAATATGGCCGGCTTCCATCACCGCCAGTCGACTGTAGGAGCGCTCGCGGTTTGAGCCATACAGCAATAACATCCGTGGGGGATGGGTCAGTTCTTTAGCCTGCACCTCGGCAAAGGTAGGCGTCGGCAAAAGATCAGGTTCAAGATTTGGAAGGGTCATCTCTGCCTCTTAAGAATTTGGATAATATTTTTTCTTCAGCCACAAGGATACGCTGACCAGTGCAATCAGTAGGCACTATTGCAAATAGGGATCTGAGTCGATGATGTTCCCTTTAAAAAGTGCTTAGAGACCGAAAACTCTATTCACCAGATACACTTCACCCTGAGGCTGACCATAATAAAATGATGAAGCTTGTCCTTTACGTAGTGCACGCATGACTTCAATACCTTTAATTGTGGCATAAGCCGTTTTCATAGATTTGAATCCTAAGGTGGCCCTGATAATCCGCTTTAGCTTGCCATGATCACATTCGATCACGTTATTTTTGTACTTAACCTGCCTGTGCTCAAGGTCTGGTGGACATTTTCCTTCCCGTTTTAACCGTGATAAAGCACCTCCATATGTGGATGCTTTATCCGTATTGATCACTTGTGGAATTTGCCACTTCTTCACATTATTTAAAATTTTTCCAAGAAAACAATATGCTGATTTGGTATTACGTCTAGAAGAAAGGTAAAAATCAATGGTAAAGCCACGTTGATCGACTGCACGATACAGATAAGACCATCTTCCATTCACTTTTACATAAGTTTCATCAATATGCCATGTGCCGAGATGTGTAGGATTACGCCAATACCAGCGTAAGCGTTTTTCTATTTCAGGAGCATAACGTTGAACCCAACGGTAAATAGTAGTGTGATTAACATTCACACCACGTTCGGAAAGCATTTCCTGAAGTTCACGATAGCTGATGCCATATTTACAATACCAGCGTACAGCCCAAAGAATGATTTCGCCCTGAAAATGCCGACCATGGAAGGGATTCATACACTGAACCTTTAGCTAAAAAACTATTTAGCTTATCATCAATGGCTATTTGCAACAGTGCCGTCACGAGTGACAGATGAGCTTGCCTGAATAGTCGCTTTTTCAGTAGCCAGATTTACATGTGCTGATTCCACACCCTCAACAGATTTTAAGGCTTTTTCTACTCGACCTACACAAGAAGCACATGACATACCCTCAATCGTAAGCTCTATTGGTTGCAGCGCTTCCACTTCGTAGCCAGCTTTTTCTACAACTTTAATTAAACTAGAACGATCAAGGGGACGATGCGAATAAATGACTGCTTTTTCGGTAGCCAGATTTACATGAGCCGATTCAACACCCTCAAGAGATTTTAAGGCTTTTTCCACACGGCCTACACAAGAAGCACATGTCATCCCCTCAATCTCTAATGTTTCACTGTAGTGTGGCGTATCAGTCATTTCGGTACTCATATACGATCTCTATCATTTAGATATGCTGAGTTCTATATGCGAAGATCAGCTCGAACCAAGATTATGGGGAATTCAGGGGCTACTTTTATTGCAAGCAAGTACAGATTTTATCTGTACGATGAGGAAAATAAGAGAGAGTAAAAGTGGTAAGGAATTCCCACTGTTACTCTAACAGAGATTAAGCAGGATCAGCTGTAAATCCACGCTCACTGAGAGTGGCAATGACTTTATCCTGACTCACTGTTGTGTTGATTTCAACGATACGGTTTTGTAAATCAATATCGAGTGAAGCATTCGAGTCGAGCTCTTTAATTGCGGTAGTAATGCCGCGTGCACAACCACCACAAGTCATATTAGCGATGTGAAATTTCATATGTTGCTCCTTTTTAACAAAACATTTGTTTAAAACATTAGAACAGTAACTCTAAACTTTCACCATACAACCAGCCTTTTTCTGAATCAGTTACTCGCTGTAACTTGGTCTGTTTACAACCTTACAGTTTTCTTCAGAGTATTCCAAAGAAGAGTGTTCTAATGACTACAGTAAAAGTACTTAACCAACATTAATGTGACTTTAAAATGACATTTTTGTCATCTACGATCACTCTGAAATTTATAAGATTAGTTATTTCAATCAATGGTAGTGAACTGAATAGATGAGACCGTTATGGGTTGAAGATAAGCTAAAAACCGGTGACTACCTTTATGTATAATGCCTCATGATGCGATTTTACTGTTCTGATTGTCGTAAGTTGACAGTCCAGTAGAAACTTTATTGCTCAGCTACAAAAGATAAATGCAGTAATGTTAAATTTCCTCAATTCCCTTATTTTGAAATTCTCTTATTCAATACCCACGACAGTGGTTATATAGCCTGTTGTTAATAGAATTGATAGACCTAATAACATCTCAAATAAAATGGCATGACTAAGGTGTTTAGCGAATTTAGGATGTTGAAGACGCGGGGTGAAATACCATTTGTTGAAGGCAGCTAAAAGTAGAATACTTATAACAAAAAACATTTTAACCATGAAACCATAGCCATATGCAGTATTGATTAAGGTATTAAAATCTTTAATTAAGAGAAGAGCTACACTAGCGCCACAGGCGATTAATATCCCAACAATGAAAGCAGCAATACGTCCAAATACATGCATGCGATCTTTTAAAGGTAAACCACTTATTTCCCGGCTGGTTTTCCATAACGGATATAAAGACCCCATCCATAACGACATAACTAGAATATGGATTGATAATAAAATTTGAGCAAGTAAGGTTAAATTAGCGACATGTCCGAGCTGGGAAAAACTAAAAATAATCGGGATAAGTAAAATACAAAATATTGAACTTTCAATTATAGAAAAATGACCTTTGTTCGTGTTAAGTTTAACCACCATGAGAAGAAGTAAAAGAGCAAAACTAATAGAACGAAGAACGTATATATACCCCGTCGGAGTATTAACCAATATATTAATATACGTGGGGTCCACCATACCTGTAATACCAGTATTGGCAAAACTACCAATCAGAATAAAAAATCCCAAGGTACTGGAAATTAGGCCTAATCCAGCGCCAATTGTAATATATTTAAGAATCGATTCTTTTAGTTCAAGATATTGTCTAAGTAAAAAATAGCAAAAGGCTCCACCAACGACAAAAGCTACACTTAAATATAAAATAACCTTAGTTAACCAAGTGGCCCACATCCAATATTCAGAAATCATTATTTTTGTCCATTCTAGAACAACATGCCAGCACCTCACTGACATGTTGAAAGGTAATCAATTCTTATTTAGTTGATTTGATAGTGAAACTATATTCACCATTCATGTTGTGACCATCTTTCCCCATTGTTGTCCAGACAACGGTATATTTACCTTTTTTCAGTTTCGGAAGAGCGACATCAAAGGATTTCTTTAAGTCATGAGTAACTTTATATTTTAAAGGAACATCTCTTCGCTGAGCATCCAGTAACTTAATATTCATCAACATAACCTCTGCACCAAAGTTAAGGGTCAAGTTCTTTGGTTGACTAAGGATAGATGCATTTTCCGCAGGAATCGCACTCACTAAACTCACATGAGCGAACGTAGTTGTAGTAGCCACAATCATCGTTGCAGCTACTACAACATTACGTAGAGCAGTCATTTTATTTTGAAATAATTTCATTTACGTTTCCTCTTGATTCGTTAGTTCATTAGAGATGACTTTATAAAATCTATATTTAATGAGACCACATCATCTCCTCTTATATTTCAATTATTAGTGAGAGACAGAAACAGAGCGATGACTTCAAAATTACATTTTTGTCATTTTTAAAATTTAAAATCTTTAACTATTAAAATAATCTTATTGAAAAATAATGATCATTTAACAAACAAATTATGTAGGTGGTTGATTTATGAAATGTAGTAATCATTTTGTCTAAGAAAATAGTAGCTATTTAATTTTTTATATTTTAGTTTAAATATAAACATGTTATGTTTAATTTGATCTAATATAAATTTGTGGGCTAAGCACATGACTCAAACACGTCCAAGAATGACCAAATTATTTGAACAGCTTGGTTTAGCTTCTACTGAAGAAGCAATTGCAAAATTCATAGAGAGCCATCAGCTAGCTGGAGATGTTTTTTTAACACAAGCAATTTTTTGGACTGATGCTCAACGTCATTTTTTAGAAGAAAAACTACACTCTGATGGTGAATGGACGACAGTGATTGATCAATTAAATGAGTCTTTACATGAAAATTCAGTAAAATAATTTTCCGTTAGTATTAAGGATCTACATTCTTCCCTGCATTGAATACAACTCATTCATACAGTAGTACTGTTTTGGAGATGGAATCTCTATTATATAAGTAGTAGATTCCTTACTCTGAAATTTGGATTATAAACCCTAATATTAAAAATAATCTTCTTTACCTTCTATCTAATAAATATACCAATAAGTTTAATAATTAAATTATCCACCCTTTTTTCTATAAAAAACTATTTTGATCAACTGTATTTTTTCTTTAAAGGAATAACAGTGTAAATTACATTAAGAATGTGTCTCTAACTAGCCTTGGAGTCATCTAATCATTTCATTTTTATTTTTTTAAGCACATAAAATCATAACAACTTTAATAGTTTTAAAAGATTAATATTAAATAAAATTTTTGTCATCTCAGCATAGACTATATATTTCGAGAAGATCTCAAAATTACATTTTTGTCATTTTTAAAAATAATTAATTAATAGTGCTAAAATTTTTAAGAGAGACAGAGAATAACCAAAAATTTCATCAGTTTAGTAGTCAAATTCCTAGACTCTGTTCAGTACTAAAACATAGCTTTTACTTCCAAATTATTTAAAGGAAAAAATTATGATGAAATTCAAAAACATTTTTTTGGGCTTATGTATCGCAGCCGCGTCATTGAATACATTTGCACAGCAATCCGATGAACACAAAGATCACCACCCTGAAAAAACAGCACCATCTGCAGTAACAATTAAGCAAACAGTTACCAGCACCACTGCTACAGATAAAATGGCTGCAATGGATCAACACATGAAGGCGATGCAAGCCATGCATGAGAAGATGATGGCTGCAAAAACCCCACAAGAACGTCAGAAACTTATGGCTGAGCACATGAAACTCATGCAAGGAGGTATGAGTATGATGAAACAGATGGGCAGCCAAAGCATGAATGCAAATATGGCTGACCGTCAGCAGATGATGGAAAAACGTATGGACATGATGCAATCCATGATGCAGATGATGATGGACTGTATGCCTCCGTCAGCAACTAAATAGTTACCCATGAATTAGGGGAAAGCACCATGAATCACCAACACCAAGAAAATAATTCAGTACCTAACTTTTGGTCTACACGTTATGCCATTGGTCTAATCGTGCTGGGTGGTATCGCAGCTTATTTTCTATTAACGGAACATTTAGCCCACGTTATCGGTGCTTTGCCTTATTTATTCCTTTTAGCGTGTCCACTGATGCATATTTTTATGCATGGTGGTCATGGGCATAACCACTCGCAGCAAAAAAAATCCGATATATCTGATAACAAAAAATAGCTCTTATCAGGAGATCCATCATGAATCATGCGGAATCGGCTTATGGTTTATGGACGCTGGTTATCATTAACTCAGCAGTTTTTATCATGTTCGCTTTCAGTTTTTTTAGACCTTCCACTGCGCGCGATTGGCGTACATTTGGGGCCTTTTCGGCTTTTATCATTGCTCTATTTGTCGAAATGTATGGTTTTCCTTTAACCATTTACCTGTTATCTGGTTGGCTTCAAACTCGCTTCCCTCAACTTGACTTACTTTCTCATAATGCAGGTCACTTGTGGTCAACGCTATTAGGTGAAAAAGGTGATCCACATTTTGGCATTTTGCATATCGCCAGTTACGTTTTCTTGGGCTATGGATTTTACCTGTTATCAACGTCATGGCACGTGCTGTACAACGCGCAACGTCAGCATTCTTTAGCGATCACAGGCCCTTATGCACGTATACGTCACCCACAATACGTGGCTTTTGTGATGATCTTGCTGGGTTTTTTATTGCAATGGCCAACTTTACTGACACTGATTATGTTTCCAATCCTACTCTTAATGTACAGCCGCTTGGCAATTAAGGAAGAGGCTGAAATGAGTAAACAGTTTGGCGCTGTCTATGACAGCTATGCTCAACAGACTCCGAGATTTATTCCAAAATTCGGCCATAAAACCACTTTTCCATAAGAGAATTATTTATGTCAGATCAAAAAAATCATAACCAGGACCATATGGCACAGGCTACAACAGACGTACTGAAAGACCCAGTCTGTGGTATGACCGTCACTGAAGAATCGAAATACCATGAGGAATTTAAGGGGAAAACTTACTTTTTTTGCAGTGATAAATGTCAATCAAAGTTTCATAGCAGCCCGGTGCAATATATCGCTAAACCCGCAACGACGACTGCCGATGCACATACACAGCATCATCAGACTGTTCAACACGTTAATGCGGCAAGCACAACAGGTACGACCATCTATACATGCCCAATGCATCCAGAAATCAGGCAAGATCATCCTGGAAACTGTCCTAAATGCGGAATGACACTGGAGCCACTCATTCCTGAATTAGAGGAAGATGAGAATCCGGAGTTACGTGATTTCCGCCGACGCTTCTGGTGGACACTGCCATTGACCATCATCGTGACTTTTTTGGCGATGTTTGGTCATCAAATGAACCTGTTCAATATGGCTGTTCAGAGCTGGATTGAACTGGTGTTGTCACTCCCAATTGTACTTTGGGCAGGTTGGCCATTTTTTTCCCGGGGTTGGCAATCGGTTGTGAATCGCAGCCCGAACATGTGGACGCTGATTGGTTTGGGCACTGGAGCTGCATTTATTTATAGTGTGGTCGCAACCATTGCACCGCAAATCTTCCCAGACTCATTTATTTCCATGGGTCGTGTCGCTGTTTACTTTGAAGCTTCAGCGGTCATCATTTCATTGACCCTACTGGGACAAATATTGGAGTTAAAAGCACGTTCGCAAACTTCTGCTGCAATTAAGTCACTCCTTGGGCTCGCTCCTAAAACAGCTCGCCGAATCCTGCCTGATGGAACTGAAGAAGATGTTCCTCTAACGCATGTCCATGTAGGAGATTTACTCAGAATTCGCCCAGGTGAAAAAGTGCCTGTGGATGGTGTAATCACTGAAGGAAGTAGTTCAGTGGATGAATCGATGCTGACAGGTGAACCTTTACCTATCACTAAACGTATCGGCGATAAAGTCATTGGAGCTACCCTGAATACCAATGGTTCATTGATCATGCGTTCAGAGAAAATTGGTTCAAGTACCATGTTATCCCAGATCGTACAGATGGTGGCGCAAGCTCAACGATCGAGAGCACCAATGCAACGTATGGCTGATCAGGTAGCAGGTTGGTTCGTCATGGCTGTAGTGACCATTGCCTTGCTTACCTTCTTTGGATGGGGACTATTCGGCCCAGAAGAATCAAGCTGGGTTTATGCATTAATCAATGCTGTGGCAGTACTCATTATTGCCTGTCCTTGTGCACTAGGCTTGGCAACTCCAATGTCTATCATGGTTGCGACGGGTCAAGGTGCTACTCATGGTGTGCTGTTCCGTGATGCAGCAGCCATTGAGAATCTACGCAAGATTGACACACTAATCATCGATAAAACAGGTACGTTAACTGAAGGACGCCCTGTATTCGATCGTGTAGTTGCCGCATCAGATTTTGACGAATCTGAAGTATTACGTTTAGCCGCCAGTCTTGATCAAGGCAGTGAACACCCGCTAGCCGAAGCGATTGTAAACGCAGCACACGAACGTGGCCTGTCTCTTGAAACACCAGATAATTTTGAATCGGGCTCAGGGATTGGTGTTCGAGGTCAAGTGGGCGATCGTCAGTTAGCTTTGGGCAACACAGCACTGATGGAGCAATTGGGTATCTCGGTACAATCTCTGATTCCGCAAGCCGAAGAGCTGCGTTCGGAAGGTGCAAGTGTGATGCATCTAGCCATCAATGGTGAATTGGCCGGTCTGCTTGCAGTATCCGATCCCATCAAAAAAAATACCCCAGAAGCACTTGCCACCCTGAAGGAAGCGGGTCTACGTATCGTGATGGCAACAGGAGATGGTCTCACCACTGCCCGTTCAGTCGCAGCACGTCTAGGCATTGATGAGGTACATGGCGAAGTCAAACCCGCAGATAAACTAGAACTGGTCAGCAAATTGCAGAAGGAAGGTCGCATCGTGGCTATGGCTGGTGATGGCATCAATGATGCACCAGCCTTGGCTAAAGCTGATGTCGGTATCGCTATGGGAACCGGGACTGATGTTGCAATGAATAGTGCCCAAGTTACGCTGGTCAAGGGAGATTTACGAGGGATTGCTGTTGCCCGTTCACTTTCGGAAGCTACTGTTGGCAACATGAAACAGAACCTCATGTTTGCTTTCCTTTACAATGCTTTGGGTATCCCTATCGCGGCTGGCGTACTCTATCCATTTACCGGTTGGTTGTTGTCACCGATGATTGCCGCCTTGGCTATGAGTTTGAGTTCAGCTTCAGTCATCACGAATGCCCTTCGCCTGCGAAATAAAAAGTTATGATAGAGAGTTCTTTTCTTCCACCAGATGTACCAGGTCTTATTGCAGCACTTGCCATCGGCCTGCTCATTGGTTTAGAACGAGGATGGCACGATCGTGAATTGCCCGAGGGCAGCCGAGTAGCAGGCCTACGTACCTTCACATTGACAGGATTGCTCGGAGGAGTGCTCGGTCATTTACAACCAAACTTCGGGCCTTGGCCGCTGGTCGCGGCCGTATTAGGGCTTTCCTTATTATTAACAGTGTCCTACGCGCGTACCGCAAAACTTTCCGGTAATCTAAGCGCTACCACGACGATCGCGATGCTGTTGACATTAGTTTTAGGTGCATATGCATCCCATGGTAATGTTACTTTAGCATTAACCGCGGCTGTAATCGTCGCTGTATTTTTGGATCTCAAGCCAACCTTACACGGTTGGCTACGCTTGATAGAGCATCGTGAATTAACCGCATCCCTGCAGTTGCTGGTACTTTCTGTCGTTATATTACCCTACTTACCCAATACGGGTCTGGGACCTTTTGCTGCATTAAATCCTTACCAGTTATGGTGGGCAGTGATCCTGATTGCCGGACTCTCTCTGGCAGGTCATTTTGCCATGCGGCTTACCGGTTCAGAAAGAGGCATATTCTGGACAGGTCTATTGGGTGGTTTGGCATCTTCTACAGCTGCAACTGTCGCACTGGCACGCTATACACGCCAGCACCCCGTCATGGTCAGTGCTGCTATTTCTGGAACATTGGCTGCCTGTGGCATCATGTTTTTTCGTATGGTGGTGCTGATAGGCGTCATTGAGCCAGCATTGCTAAGCACTTTTGGTGGTGCAATGATGATTGCGGGAATCCTTCTGCTGGGTATGGCATTGTGGAGACAACGCCAAATTACCAGCGCTGAAAACAACGATCGAACAATAGAAGCAATGGCTCCTTTTGATCTTGGGACAGCATTCAGCTTCGCTGCTTTCCTGGCTGTCATGGCAGTCTTGTGGTCCCGGCAGCAAAACAATGGTTGGGCACCAGCGGCATCTTCGTATTATCGACTATTTCTGGGCTAGCAGACGTAGATGCTATTTTAGTCTCACTTGCCCGCCTGCATAGTACTGAAGGCTTAACAACAAATGTGGCTGCTGTCGCGCTAGGGCTGGCCACACTGAGCAACATGTTAAGCAAAGCGACAATTGCATGGATGACAGGGGGGCACAGTTTGGCCGAGCTATCATATTTGGCTACACAATTGCCATGATAGGTGCTGGCGTAGCTCTGGCTCTCAGTTTGAGCTTTATGTAAGGTCAACTCGGGTAAATGGAAGATGTTCAAAAAATGAGTTAAAATGATTCCCCTTGCATGGATTCACTTTGAAAAACAATGGTAAAAATGATTCGACCATTGAGGGATTCAGCCTGGATGGTCGCCCCAAGCATATCAAGAATAGATTTTGTTATGGCAAGCCCTAAGCCGGTTCCTTCTTCTGTTCTTTGTCTAGACGCATCTGTTCGATAAAAACGATCAAATAATCTGGATAGTTGTTCAGGAGAGAGTTCAGGGCCTTCATTTTCAATTGAAAATATTGTGTTATCTAAATTCTGTTGAAGTTTTATGCGTATTGTAGAATTCTTATTTCCATATTTAACTGCATTAGATAATAGATTGCTGAGTGCTCGACGTAACATAGCAGGATCACCTTTGACATTTCCAGATCCTGTTTGTTGAAGCGTCATATTTTTTTCGGCAGCTAGCGCATCATAGAAATCAAATAAGGCTGTAACTTCTTTAACCAGGTCAATATTCTGTAAGTTCTGTAATTTTAGGCCATGTTCTGCTTTTGCCAAGAAAAGCATATCGGATACCATTCGAGCCAAACGTTCTAATTCTTCTAAATTAGAAAATAGTACTTCTTGATAGGTACTGGTATCTCGTTTACGGGCAAGACATACTTGAGTTTGAGTCATTAAGTTATTAATCGGTGTTCTAATTTCATGCGCTAAATCAGATGAAAAATCGGAAAGCCTTTCTAAAGCTGATTCTAGTCTGTCGAGCATATCATTGAAGGCAATTGCTAATGATTTTAGTTCTGTTGGTGTGTGCTCAACTTCTAAACGTTCTGAAAGATGTTGGGCAGAAATGCCTTCTGCGACCTTAGCCATTTTTTGCACGGGTCTTAAACCTCTCCAGGTTGCAAACCAGCCTAAAAACATTAAACAAATCGTACCGGCTAAACCAATGTAAAAAAGTTGACGCTTAAAATCATTTAAAAAATGTAGATGTTCAGATGTATCGATCCCCACAATAATGCGTACAGATTGTATTTCAGTATTTTTGTTTATATCCGTGTTGTAGATCATGCCACGATAGGTCTTATTCTTAATTTTCCATTTAATCCAAGGGTTATTTGCTGACTTGATTAACTGTTGAGTATTAATGATTGAAGGTGTTGAACTAAATAAAATCTGACCTGCCGGTCGTTCTATTTGGACCATAAGATCATGGTGTCCAACTAAAGCATCTTTCAAATATAGATCAAGTTCTGGAGAATTTTTAGGATGCTGTTGGAGAAGATTCTGAATAAGCTGGATTTTACCTTCTAATTGGGTACGGTCTTGAGTTTCAAAATGAAGCATTACTAATTTATTTATGAATAAACCCATAATAATTAGAATGAAAATAG
This sequence comes from Acinetobacter sp. YH12227, assembly GCF_013417785.1. Taxonomy (NCBI): domain Bacteria; kingdom Pseudomonadati; phylum Pseudomonadota; class Gammaproteobacteria; order Moraxellales; family Moraxellaceae; genus Acinetobacter; species Acinetobacter sp. YH12227. The sequence goes on from NZ_VPDH01000042.1 coordinate 14,847, forward strand.
TAGATAAGGAAAAAATAATACCGATCCGAAAACTGATCGATTTGAATAAGTTATTATTCATCCTCTACCTCTAGTACATACCCCATTCCTCGAATATTCTGAATTAATTTGGGGGTAAAGTTACTATCAACTTTACTTCTTAATCTTTTAATAGCGACTTCAACGACATTCGTATCACTATCAAAATTCATATCCCAAATTTGAGAAGCAATAAGCGCTCTTGGTAAAATTTCACCTCGTCTACGCATGAAAAGTTCCATAAGCGCGAATTCTTTTGCCGTTAAATCAATGCGTTGACCTGCTCGTGTTACCCGACGTTTTCTCAAATCAAGTTCTAAATCAGCAATCTTAATAATATTATTATCTTCTCTTTGTTGCCCTCGTCTAAGGAGAGTTTTGATTCGAGCAAGAAGCTCTGCAAAAGCAAAAGGCTTTACTAAATAATCATCAGCGCCTAACTCTAAACCTTTTACTCGATCTTCGATTTGATCTCGGGCGGTAAGAAAAAGAATGGGCATTGTTTTACCGCTGCTACGAATATCATTGATAATATTCCAACCATTTAGTCCAGGTAACATCACGTCTAAAATAATTAAGTCATACTCTTCAGAAAGAGCTTGATGTTTACCCGTTAACCCATCTGTAACCCAGTCCGTAATATAGCCAGCTTCGGATAAACCTTGCTTGAGATAATCACCAGTTTTTTGTTCATCTTCAACTAATAGTATTCTCATCTCAGAATCCTAAGTTATTCATTAAAACTATAATAACGTTATAAAACATCTGATCGAGATAGATTACAAAAATGTCATTTTCAAGTCACTTAGATGTTCGGTGAAGCGTTTTATTGTAATACGAAGAAACTTAATTTTAGAGAAACTTATGAAAACTGTAGTGCGTCGTAGTCTAACAATTTTAATGTGTGCTGGAACTTTAATTGCTGGTACTCAATCTTGGGCAAAAGATGTATCAACCTCAAGTGCCACTAAAACGGTAAAAGCACAGGAACCTTGTACAAAACCTTGTAAAATGGAAAAAGATGACAAGACTCAGCAAGATCATAGTCAACATCAGTCTCCTAACTCATCTGACATGTCAAAAATGGATCATTCTATGATGAATATGGACCATTCTAAAATGGATCATTCTATGATGAATATGGACCATTCTAAAATGGATCATTCAAAGATGAATATGCCTAGTAGCAATAAATAATTTTATAAATAGCGAGAAAGAAGTATTAAAGTTTATACTAAATATTTGCTTTATTACTTCAATCTTGACCTTTCTAAAGGTGAGATAGAATGTCAAAAAAGTTAAGTCATGTACTCTTAATTGGAGTTGGTTTATTTTCATCAACTTGGGTAATGGCGGCAGTTAAAGAATATGATTTAACAATCGCTGAACAAACTGTAAATATCACAGGAAAACCAGTTGAGAGAATTACTGTAAATGGTAAATTCGTTGCACCACTTCTTGAATTTGAAGAAGGTGATGAGGCCGTTATCCGTGTTCACAATAAGTTAAAAAATCAGGACTCTTCAATCCATTGGCATGGCTTATTATTACCTGGAATTATGGATGGTGTACCTGGATTTAACAAATTTAATGGCATTGCCCCTAATAAAACTTATGAATATAAGTTTAAAGTCCGCCAAAATGGTACTTATTGGTATCATTCACATAGTAAAGGACAAGAACAAGACGGTTTATATGGTGCTTTTGTTATTTATCCTAAAGATAAAACTCCACTAACAGCTGCTGAAAAAACCGATAAAGATTACGTTGTTTTGCTTTCTGATTTTCATAATTCGACAAGTGATCAAATTATGAAAAATATTAAAAAAGAAGCAGACTACTATCAGAACCGCCGCGAAACAGTATTCGATGTATTAAAACAAGTTAAACGTGATGGGCTAAAAGCGACTTGGCAAGACCGTTCTATGTGGAATCAGATGCGAATGCTGAAAACAGATATGTCCGATGTGACTGGTTATACATTTTTAATGAATGGCAAGACACCTCAGCAAAATTGGACGGGTAACTTCAAAGCTGGTGAAAAAGTTCGCCTTCGTTTTATTAATGCTTCCGCTATGTCATTCTTTGATGTACGCATTCCAAACCTAAAAATGACTGTAGTCAGTGCTGATGGTCAACCTGTAAAGCCCGTTCCTGTAGATGAGTTCCGTATTGGTACTGCTGAAACTTATGACGTAATTGTGGAACCAAAACAAGCACATTACCAAATTGAAGCTGAATCTATTGATCGTACCGGTTTTTCAGTGGGAACATTACATGAAGAAAGCAGCCCAGCAGTCAAACAAATTGAGATGCCTAAGCCTCGTCCTCGTTCTTTATTGACTATGGAAGATATGGGAATGAATCATGATATGTCTTCTATGAAAGGCATGAATCACGATATGTCTTCTATGAAAGGTATGGATCATGATATGTCTTCAATGAAAGATATGAATCATGATATGTCTTCTATGAAAGGCATGAATCACGATATGTCTTCTATGAAAGGTATGGATCATGATATGTCTTCTATGAAAGGTATGAATCATGATATGCCGATGAATAGCGCTACTGTTAAGGCGGCTTCAGACAAGAATGATAATACCGTATTTGGATGGGCAAATGCTTCAACACCTGAAGGTAATAAAGCATTGCAATATAGTGATTTGCAATCGTTAGATCCTCAAAAAGACACTCGTGCAGCTGAACGTGAAATAGAGATCCGTCTTGGTGGAAACATGGAGCGTTATATTTGGACAATAAATGGTAAAAAATTTAATGAAGCCGACCCACTAGTGGTGAAGTATGGTGAACGTATTCGCTTAAAATTTGTCAATGACAGTATGATGGCTCACCCAATGCACTTACATGGCATGTTTATGCAGCTTGAGAATGGTCAGGATCCAAGCAATATGCCAAACAAACATACGGTAATTGTTCCACCTGGGAAAACGATAACCACTCTACTCACAGCTGATGAGTTAGGTGAGTGGGCTATTCATTGTCACCTGCTTTACCATATGAGTGCAGGAATGATGAATAAACTAATTGTCGCCCAAGTAGACAAAGATAGTGTTTCAAAAAATATTGTTGCTCAGCCCCCAATAAGTGAGAAGGGAGTAAATCCACATGCAAATCACTAAGAATTTCTTCTCAAAAACAGTCTTATCAATTGCATTAGTAAGTATATCAAACTTAACTTTTGCTAATAGCAGCACTTCGGAACAAGAAAGTAATATTACAAATGGTATGAGAGTCTTATTACAGGAGTCTGGTGGCTTAAGATATAGCCCCCAAGAATTGTATCCAGAATATTATTCAATGGAAAATGCAAATGGGGGAGATAATATTATTCTGACCGCAAGAAAGAGATCAGCCCCATCTCATGATGATCATCTTAAAGAACATGGCGGACAAATTTATCAAACGACAAAATTTGAAAATGAATGGATGGTTGATGAAGACGGTAAGGGCAACCTAGGAACAAAGTTTGAAACTTTGATTGGGACAGATGAAAATCGTCTATTTATTGAAGCCAATTCGGAAAAGTCAGAAAGTAATGATCCAAAATATGCTGTATCAGCACTTTATAGCCGTAACGTAGCCCCATTTTGGGATGTACAAGCTGGGGTAAGATATAGTGAAGATAAAAATAACAGCAGCAGCGATCGAGTGGATGGGGTTATTGGTATATTAGGTCTAGCTCCTTATTTCTTTGAAACACAAGCATATCTTTATGGCGGTGAGAATAATTTTTGGGGAGCAAGTTTTGAATTAGAACGTGATTTGCTTTTAACTCAGAAACTTATTACTCAACCTTATATCGAAGCAGATGTAATATTTAGCGATGATTCTAACTATGCTGCAAAATCAGGTTTATCAGAACTAAAAACGGGGATCAAAACCCGATATGAAATTACTAAGCGAATTAAACCTTTTATTGACGTTGCTTACCAATATGAAAAAGGACAGAAAGCCACTTCTATGCAAGAGGCTACGGATTCTGAAAAAGGCTGGAAATATGGTGCAGGCATCGAATTAGTTTTTTAAAATAGTATGATTTGGATTCATGAATGGTAGCTTCGGCTACTATTCATGAATTATTACTATTTATTTTCGAATCTGTAAAACTAAAAAAGCTTAATTTTTGGTCTATTTTTATGCAGTGGTTAAAAACATGCTTATCGCTGTTTTTATCGTTTGCTATTCTTTTAGTAGGATCGGCTGCTACTACTTCGTCTGTACATCATCGGTGTTTAATGCCATCTGAATAGATGCATGTGGCATAGCCGTCTTCATCGATTTGAATCCTAAAGTGGCCCTAATGATCCGCTTTAGCTTGCCATGATTACATTCGATCACGTTATTTTTATACTTAACCTGCCTGTGCTCAAGATCTGGTGGACATTTTCTTTCCCATTTTAACCGTGACAAAGCACCTCCATATGTGTGCTTTATCTGTATCTATCACTTGTGGGGCCTTCCTTTGCCAGAAGATGCGGATACTGAGCATCCAAAAGTAAAAGAACTGCATGAGCTTCTTGCATGGTCTGAAGGTATGGTCTGGTGTTCACCTGAACGTCATGGTTCTATGAGTTCCATTTTTAAATCACAAATAGACTGGATTCCACTTGCAGGAGGAGCAATCCGTGCTACCCAAGGTAAAACCCTTGCCTTGATGCAAGTCAGTGGTGGATCACAGTCATTTAACAGCCTGAACCAGATGCGTATTTTGGGGCGGTGGATGCGGATGATCACCATTCCAAATCAGTCTTCAATTCCGAAAGCTTTCTTGGAATTCGAAGAAGATGGACGAATGAAGCCTTCAGCTTTCTATGACCGGATTGTGGATGTCATGGAAGAGTTATTTAAGTTCACTCTACTGACTCGTGGTCAAAGCAAATACCTGACTGATCGTTATTCTGAACGCAAGGAATCGGCTGAAGAGTTGTCCAAGCGTGTAAATCAGCGCAGTTTATAAATGCTGGATGGTATTAAATACTGCGCCTCATTGCCAGGTCAGTAACACTTTTATGCTGTACCGATGAAGTGCTGTTAAAGGTACAATGAATATTGTAAAAACCCAGTCTTCATGATTGGGTTTTTACATTAAAGAAGTCAGAGATAAATAAGGAAAAGGTGAAGGCTTTGAACCAGAAACAGACTGAAACTGATGTGATCATTATCGGTGGTGGGCAGGCCGCTTTATCTACCGCTTATTTTTTAAAGCGCAAGAAAATCCCATTCATTATATTGGATGAGCAAAATCAAGCGGGGGGTGCCTGACTGCATACCTGGGAGTCATTGCGTCTTTTTTCTCCTAATACCTGGAGTTCTCTATCCGGTTGGATGATGCCCATCACTGAACAGACCTATCCAACACGAAATGAGGTGATCCAGTATTTATCGGCTTATGAACAGAGATATCAATTTTCGATTGTTCGTCCAGTACATGTCGATCGTGTGGAATCGAAGGGAAAGTATTTAGACGTATATGCTGGAGAAAAGTTTTGGCGAGCCAAGGTGGTGGTCAGTGCAACAGGGACATGGCGCCAGCCGTTTATTCCTGATTATCCGGGACAGGAAAACTTTCAAGGCACGCAGTTACATTCAGCCCATTACCTGAATGCAGATCCATTTAAAGATAAGAAAGTCATCGTGGTGGGTGGTGGGAATTCGGGCGCGCAAATACTCGCTGAGGTTTCACAAGTTGCTGAAACCATTTGGGTCACAAAAACTCCGCCTCAATTTTTACCTGATGATGTCGATGGTCGAGTACTGTTTTTAAGAGCAACTGAGCGTTTAAAAGTACAACAAGAAGGAAGAAAAGTTGACCAGCCAATAGGTGGCCTAGGTGATATTGTGATGATCGATAGTGTCAAAGAGGCAAGGAATAGAGGAGTCTTACATAGCCGTCCACCTTTTCAATCTTTAGCTACAGATGCAGTTTTTTGGCCAGATGGAAAAAAAGAGAAAATTGATGTGATTATTTGGTGTACTGGATTTAAGGCTTCATTAAATCATCTAAAAAGTATAGATATAGTAGAGCGAGATAACTTTGTAGAAGTTCAAAATGGAAGGTCTATTAAGTTACCTAACTTGTGGTTAGTTGGATATGGAGATTGGACAGGTATGGCATCTGCAACATTAATTGGCGTTTCTAGAACAGCGAGAGCTACAGTAGATGAGATCTTCACTTATCTACAAGAAATTAATACTAAAAAATTTTCAGAATAATTATCCATATCGAGTATAAGAATTTTAGAATCGGTTTTGTGTCTAGGCTACTGGGAGCATTCCAATATTTTGATTATTATTTCACTAAAAGTGTCTACAAGATCATGCTATTCATTAAGCCATAATTTTTGATATTTAAACCTAATTTCATGAATTGCACTAAAAAGAGGGAACTCTTTCATAATTTATAATTAAATTAGAAGTTTTCTTAGGAAGCTGTTTAATATTATTGATATCTATGCAGTTTTCCTTGTAAAAGCACTTCATTTATAGTGAGTATTTCAATAAAATAAGGGAGCTAGCTCCCCTCTTTTATTCATTTGCTAATTAAAAATTACTCGCAACTTGATATGTGATGAATGAAAAGATGTAGGCTAATGCAAACAAATAAGTTGCCATAATGATGGGCTGTTTCCAGGTGCCAGTTTCTCGTCTAATTGTTGCTAACGTAGCAAGACAATGGGGAGCAAAAATAAACCATACCAATAATGATAAACCTGTGGCTAACCCCCATCCATCCGGGCCTGAAATTTGACTTAACAGACTTTGAGTTACTGTATCTTCATCACCTGACATCGCATAAATCACCCCAAGAGCAGCAATTACAACTTCCCTTGCTGCCATAGCAGGAATGAGTGCAATACATATTTCCCATGTAAACCCAATAGGCGCAAATATAGGATGAATTAAATGTCCTAACTGACCAGCTAAACTATAGTTAATGGCCGGCATGCTTGCATTATCTGGTGGTTGAGGGAACGTGACTAGCACCCATAACAAGATAGACAGTGCGACGATAATGCCACCAACTCGTTTTAAGAAAATAGTTGCCCTATCATATAAGCCTAATGCAATATTTCTAATATCTGGAATTCGGTATGTGGGAAGTTCAAAAATAAAAATACTTTCAGTTTTATCTTTTCGAACCAATTTCAGAAACACTGAAACTAATAACGCTGAGACTATTCCCGACATATAAAGACCAAAAAGGACTAATCCTTGCAGACTTAACCAGCCGTAGATTAATTGGTTCGGAATAAATGCCGCGATCAATAAAGCATATACTGGCAATCTTGCTGAACAGGTCATCAAGGGTGCAATCATAATTGTTGCTAATCGGTCCCGTTCAGAGCTGATACTTCTGGTTGCCATAATTCCGGGAATGGCACAAGCAAAACTGGATAGCAGAGGAATAAATGAACGGCCGCTAAGCCCGGCTTTAGACATTAATTTATCTAAAAGAAATGCTGCCCGGGGTAAATAGCCTGACTCTTCAAGCATTAAAATGAAGAAGAATAAAATCAAAATCTGAGGCATATATGCAAGCACGCTACCTGCACCAGCAATTACCCCATCCACAACCAAGCTTTTTAATAGAGGATGTTGGATTAGTGGTCCAATAAAATCACTGAGCCATGCGACAAAATTTTCAATGAATTCAATAAAAGGCGTTGCCCATATAAATACCGCCTGGAACATCACAAACATGGTTAAAGTTAAGATTACTAAACCCAATACAGGATGTAGAAAAATTTTATCTAGAAATGCGGTTCTTTTATCACCATTGTCATTATTTAAAATAACTTGTTTGGTGATTTGTTTGACCTGTTCAAAATGACTTAATTCAGAATGATAAGGAGTAATAAAAAGATTTTTTTGATCTAATTGATTAATTAAATCTTGAATTCCTTTTGTTTTAACTGCGACAGCTTCAACTACAGGGATACCTAACAGTTGAGACAGTTTATCCTTATCAATGGAAATACCACGCTTTTTGACCTCATCCATCATATTTAATACAAGAATCATAGGGCGATTTAAAGCACGAACTTCGAGAACCAAGCTCAAATGTAAGCTTAAATTTGTGGCATCTACGACGCATATAAAAATGTCGGGTAGAATTTCACCTTTTAGCTCGCCCAAACAAACTGCCCTGGTGACTTCTTCATCTAAACTACTAGGTTTTAAACTGTAAGTTCCGGGTAAGTCCAATACTCGTATTGCATCACCAGAAGGTAAGTTAAAAGAACCTTCTTTTCTTTCTACGGTAACCCCAGCATAGTTGGCAACTTTTTGTCGCGTACCAGTAAGTGTATTAAATAAAGAGGTTTTTCCGCAATTTGGATTACCGACTAATGCAATATTCTTAATCTTCATTGGATACTAACTCTACAAAAATTCTTTCAGCTTCATTCTTTCTTAATGCGAATCTTGAAGTTTCAATCTGAACTAAAACAGGATCTCCGCCAAAAACACCTTTAGCGAGTACTTGTAGAGTTTCACCCTCTCTAAAACCTAATAGTTGGAGCCGTTCCAATACGGGATCAGTGGTATGACTGTATTGATTACCTTTTTTGAGATCTCTAATTTTGACGATCTGATTTTGTTTAACTTGAAATAGATTCATTTTCGATACTCTTACTTCAAAGCCAAAATCTTTCGAGCACCATTAAGCACGAATAAAGAAACCAGGATGCCAATGATTAAGTCTGGATAAGCTGATCCCGTCCACGCCACGAGTACACCGGCAAATATAACGCCCATATTTACGACAACGTCATTCGCCGAGAAAATCCAACTGGCTTTCATATGTGCGCCATCTTCTCGATGACCAGAAATAAGATATAAGCATGTCACGTTAGCTATAAGTGCGAGCAGGCCAATAACAATCATGAGCGTTGATTCTGGCTCGCTTCCAAACATGAATCGTCTAATGACATCAATAATCACGATGACAGCAAGTAATAACTGAATCCAACCTGCGAAATGGGCTGCTTTCACTTGATATTTCGCAGCTTTTCCGACGGCATATAGCGCAATACCATAAACGGCTGCATCGGCAAACATATCTAGAGAATCAGCAATCAATCCTGTAGACGCAGCAATAATTCCGCTGATGAATTCTATAAAGAACAGTAGAGCATTAATGCCTAATAACAGTTTAAGTACTTTAGCTTGTCTCACAGGATCAGGTTCATTAGGTATATCGCCTGTAGAAAGCTGTGTTTCATCAAGTTTCGCCCCAAAACCCAGTCCTTCGAGTTTAGCCGTAATTTGCTGAATCCCTTCATTATGGAAGACTTTCAGTTTTCGATTGGGAAGATCAAAAGTAAGACCTTTAACTGCTTCAATATCTGCAAGAGCCATACGGACCATTTGCTCTTCAGCAGAGCAATCCATTTTAGGAATGGTATAGGTACTTGTTTGCTTAGCCTGTTGATTGCTTATATAAGTTTCAGTCTTCACAAGCTTTGCACCAAAACCCAAAGCTTCAAGTTTGGTAGTTATATTTTCATCTTTTTGATTATGTAGAACCTTTAAAGACCGGTTAGGTAAATCAAAGATGAGTTTTTGAACACCATCAATTGAAGATAGCGCCATACGAACCATCTGTTCTTCCGCAGAACAATCCATTTTGGGAACTAAGTATTCACTCATGTAGTGCGAATCTTTTAAAACGTTTTCAGTGCTTAAATTTTCTTTGGGATCAGAACCACAACAGGATTGAGCGGTATCTTCACAACTGTTTGAAGTGTTACAGCAAGGAGATGAAGATTTTTCTTCTTCCTCTTCACCACAACAGCTAGGCGTATTATCACAATTCTTTGAATTGCTTGCTTCTGCAATTGATGGATGATTTTCTTGTTGAGATTTCTTATCTTCGCATGGTGTTTCTTTACTACATCCACAGCCACTCATAGTTATACCCATTAAAAAAATTTATAAACTTTGAATATTAGAATCCCTATAGTTACTATAGAGTCAAGATTTTTTGGAAATACCAACTCAATGCATTTAAAAATTGGTGAACTCTCTAAAAAAACCTCATGTTCAGTATTAACAATTAGGTTTTATGAAAAGGAAGGTTTAATTCCGGAACCCGAAAGAACGGAAGGAAATTACCGCCTTTACGATATAGGCTATGTTGAGCGAATTAAGTTTATTTTGAATTGCCGAACTTTAAATATGAGTTTGAATGAAATTCGTCAATTACTCACCTATAAAGATAATCCCAAGAAAAATTGTTCAGATGTGAATGAATTAATTGACTTACATGTCAGTGCTATCAGAGAAAATATAATCAAGCAACAAAAGCTTATTGAACAATTATCTGATTTAAGAGGTACTTGTGATGGCTTATGTACAATTGACCAATGTGGAGTTCTAAAAAATCTAGCTTGATTATCTAGACCTATGCTTTTTTCAAAAATTCTGTATATCTTTACTTAAGGCTGCAAAAAGTTTAAGGTTACTCAAATTCTGTGATCAGATCTTTGATAGATCTGGACAGCTTCTTATTGGTGTTTTAAATACAGATTTGTGTATGAAGAGAAAAACATTTCTAATCCAGATATTGGTACTCTTATTCACATTCCAGAATATTTGGAGTGTGGCAGAGGCTGCGTGTCTGCATGAAATGCCAAACATACCCAATTCAATACTCTCTAATCCAATCGATTTAGACGAAAAGAGTGATAGTCCTCGTCAAGCACTTTATTCCCTAGAAAACTATAAAGAAATCTATGACTATTGTCAGAAGGTTTGTTTTAACGAAAAGTGCAGTCATTTCTCAAATACAATCGTGATTCAGATTGACCCACCCGATGATCTGAAGCTTAAAGCTAATTTTGAGACCGGCATTACCCCAACTTATTTGGGAATAACTTTTTATAAACCCCCTTATCTGGATCAATTAACCCCGCCTCCCGATTTGCCCCTACTATTGGTGGGGTAGTCTTATAAAAGCCCACCACTCCTAATTTCATTATGCGTGGGGCATTTTCATGTCAAAAAACAAATTACATCAGGATACCTCCATCCTGAATTTATCCTGGTCAGCCTTAGGTAGCGGTATCTTGCTATCTGCAATGATCAGCTTCAGTACTTCCGTAGTCGCCAGTACTCAAGATTTAACGCTGCAGCAAGCTATTGAGCAGGTTAACCAATATCAAGCGTCCCAAAATTTCTGGGAAACGCAAAACAGCATTAATGCCACGAATCTTCAGCAAAGTAAGCTGTTTAAAAATCCTGAACTGTCAGTTGAACAAACGGGATTTGGTTCAAATAATGAAAAAGAGCTTACCATTGGCATATCACAACCCTTGGATATTTTTGGTGAGCGAAGAGCAAACCAAAAATTAGCCAGTCTCTCTACAGATAAAACAGCGCTGAAACAGAAGATTTATCAAGCACAAATTGAGCTTGCAGTGAAATATGTATGGTCACAACTGGCCATTGCTGAACTTGAAAAAAACATTGTCAATGAACAACTTCGGGTGAGCCAAGAAAACCTTCAAGCAATCGAAAAGCGCTTTAATGCAGGCAGTATTGCCCAAGTAGATGTAAATCGCGCACGTTTAAGCCATGCTGAAAATATCCGTCTTTTTAGACAGGCAGACTTACAGGTACAAGTGGCCACCCAACAATTATCAAATTTATGGGGTACGTCTGATAAGTCATTGCAGGTAAACCTCTCTTCACAAAAGCTCTGGCCAAAATCGACTCATGAACAGGTTCAAGAATATTTAGCGGAAAACTACGTTGAGAAATATCGAGCTTTACTGGTATTAGAGTCTCAAGCAACGGTTGATCAACTAAGGGCAAAGGCACGTCCTAACCCCACTTTAAACCTAGGTGTCAACCGCACCCAATCCTTGGAAAACTCCACACAAAATCAATTAGTAGTCGGAGTCAGTGTACCGCTTAATATTTTCGATCGTCAGCAAAATGGCATAAAAATCGCGCAAGAAAAAATGAACTTATTAGAGCGTCAGAAAGAGTTTTATCTGAAGCAAAATGCGCTGCAAATAGGCACAATTTTAACCGAGTTGCAGGGTTTAGAGCTGCAATTCAAAGTCGTTGACGAGACTCAAATTCCTTTGGCGACTCAAGTTCAAAGTAAGACGCTACAAGGTTTCTTGGCAGGCAAGTTTGCTTTAACCGATGTTCAGCAAGCCACGCTTCAATTACAAGACATCCGTCTGCGTAAAGTCCAGTTGTTACGGGATGGCTGGCAAAAGGCCATTGAAGCAGAAAGTTTGAGCTTAGGCATTAGCCCAAGTGAAGTCATGTCGAAAGATGCTATTGCACAAATCAATCAAAACTTATGGCAAGACATACAGGCCATGCCTGTCATTGGTGGGGGAAATTAACATGTTCGATCTTAAAAACAGCTTAAAAAAACAGAGCGGAAAAATCTCTCAACCTCTACTGATTAGTTTGGTTATCGGCGCTACCGTACTCCTCAGTATTTTTTTGATCTTAACTGGTAAGAATAAATCGGAAACATCAGATGAACATGCAGAGGAAGAAAGCGGAGAAGAACATGGCGGTGAAACCGAAGAGCATGCAGAAGGTGTGAGCCTGACTGCCAAGCAACTGGTGGAACAGGGCATACAATTATCAGCGGTCGATCAAGGCCCGGTGGTTAAATTAAGTTCTTATCCTGCCAAACTGAATGTGAATACTGACCAGCAAGCGCACGTCTCACCGAGTTTTAGTGGTCATGTAGAAAATGTCTATGTAGAACTCGGTCAAAAAGTTCAGAAAGGACAGCCTTTGGCTGCGTTGCTTGTTCCTGATCTAGTTGATCAGCAGGCCAATCTTAAAATTGAACAAACCAACCTTGAACTGGCGAAACAAGACTATGATCGTGAGCGTCAGCTTTGGTCACAGGGCATTTCAGCAAAACAGGACTATCAACGTGCTTATAACAGCTATAAACGGGCACAAATTCAGGTTCAAGCGGCCCAATCACGTTTAAGTGCATTTGGTGCAGTGAATGCCAGTAACGGACGCTATATTTTGAAAGCTCCCATTTCTGGCGTGATCAGTAAAAAGGATTTGGTTCTCGGGGAAAATGTTCAGTTAGCCGATCAACTCTTTACGATAGACCGGTTAGATCAACTCTGGCTTGAGTTTATTGTTCCAAATTCTGAAATTATGGGCTTAGCCCCGAATCAAAAGATCGAATTTAAATCCTTGCAAACAGAAAAGGTTTATCAAGCTGTTATTCAGACTTTAAATACTGAAGCGGATATTCAAACAGGTCGTCTTCAGGTGCGAGCAAAAGTTGAATCGAATGCAACCGAATTACGTCCAAACTTGATGGTGAACGTACAGTTGCAACAACGGAGTGAAAGTACCGCATTACGGGTACTTAAGTCCGCAGTTCAGAATGTCGATGGAAAAGATGTGGTTTTTGTCGCCACTCAGCATGGACAAAAAGTTGAATTCAGTCCGCAACCTGTGAAATTAGGGCAATCATCTGGGGAGAGCCAATGGATTGAAGTGGTGAGTGGGCTTAGTCAGGGACAAAAATATGCCGCTCAAGGCAGTTTTTTACTGAAATCCGAGCTGGAAAAAGGAGAGGCTTCACATGAGCACTGAAACTCCTCAAATTCCAGACCACGAATCGGTAAAACCTGAAGGACTGTTTGATCGACTGATCCAGTTTTCTATCCATAACGCAATCTGGGTCATGCTGTTTATTGCGGCTTGGATTGCTATTGGTATTTATAGTTATCAAAAGTTACCGATTGATGCTGTACCAGATATTACCAATACTCAGGTGCAGATTAACACTTCAGCCAATGGTTTTACGGCTTTAGAAATGGAACAGCGGATTACATATCCAATCGAGAATGCCATGTCAGGCATGCCGAAAATGGAACAAACCCGTTCGATTTCACGCTACGGCTTATCGCAAGTGACCATCATTTTTGAAGATGGCACGGATATTTACTGGGCCAGACAGCTTATCAACCAGCGCTTGCAAGAAGCAATGGGAGAAATGCCTGAAGATGTGCAACCTAACATGTCGCCTATTTCGACAGGTTTAGGTGAAATCTATCAATGGGTGATTAAAGCCGAACCAAATGCTAAAAAGCCGGATGGAACCCCTTATTCGGCGATGGATTTACGTGAAATTCAGGATTGGATTGTAAGACCGCAATTACAGCGCGTAAAAGGCGTTGCTGAGATCAACAGTATCGGTGGCTTTAATAAAACCTATGTGGTTGCCCCTGATCTGAACCGATTGCAACAATTGCAAATTCCTTTGTCTGATTTACAAACTGCCTTAACAGAGAATAATGAAAACCGTGGTGCTGGCTATATTGAGAAAAATGGACAACAGCTAACGGTTCGTGTTCCCGGCACTTTAAACACGATTGAAGATATCCAGAACATCAGTATTGCCAATAAAAACGGCTATCCGATTCGGGTGGCAGATGTCGCCAATGTCTCAATTGGTCATGACTTAAGAACAGGGGCTGCAACCTATAATGGTGAAGAAACTGTATTGGGTATTGCCATGATGATGATGGGAGAAAATAGCCGTACCGTTGCTCAAGCCATTGATGAAAAGGTGCAATCGATCCAGCAATCGCTACCTAAAGGTGTGGTGATTGAGACTGTGTATGACCGTACGCATTTGGTTGATCGGGCGATCAAAACCGTTCAGAAAAATTTGATTGAGGGTGCAATCCTCGTCATTGTTATTTTATTTCTCTTTCTAGGTAATTTCCGTGCTGCGCTGATCACGGCTTGCGTTATTCCACTGTCAATGCTGTTTACCTTGACGGGAATGGCAGAGCAGAAGATTAGTGCAAATCTGATGAGTTTAGGGGCACTGGACTTCGGTATTATTATTGATGGTGCAGTGGTTATTGTAGAAAACTGTATCCGTCGGCTAGCAGAAGCTCAGAAGCTGAAAGGTGGTTTACTTAGCCGTTCTGAAAGATTTAAAGAAGTCTTCTTGGCTGCAAAACAGGCGCGTCGTCCTCTGATTTTTGGACAGTTAATTATTTTGGTGGTTTATCTACCTATCTTTACCCTGACGGGTGTAGAAGCCAAACTTTTCCATCCTATGGCAATGACTGTTGTACTGGCTTTAATTGGGGCCATGATTTTATCTGTCACTTTTGTGCCAGCCGCAGTTGCCCTATTTGTCACTGGAGAAGTCAAGGAAACCGAAAGTCGCTGGATGCATTGGCTTAAAACCAAATATGAACTGCTTTTAGATAAAGCCTATGAGCTTCGTTTATTTGTGACTATTGTGGCTGCCTGTATTTTAGTGCTTACGGGCGTGCTAGCCACTCAAACAGGTAGCGAGTTTGCACCTCAACTGGGTGAAGGTGATTTTGCTGTTCAGCAAATGCGTTCCCCAAGTACAGGGTTAGAACAGTCACTGAGAATGCAGGAAAATACTGAAAAGTTACTGTTGAAAGAATTTCCTGAAATTAAAGCGATCTTTGCTCGTACCGGTACAGCAGAAGTGGCCACAGATGTTATGCCACCCAACATTTCAGATGGCGTGGTACTGTTAAAACCTCATGATGAATGGCCTGATCCAAAACAAACGATTGATGAGCTTCGCCAAAGAATGATTACTTTCTTAGCGACATTGCCGGGAAATAACAGTGAGTTCTCGCAACCCATTGAACTGCGCTTTAACGAGTTAATTTCAGGGGTGCGAAGTGATGTGGGTGTCAAATTATTTGGTGATGACATGGAGATTCTAAATCGCGAAGCGAATAAAATTTCTCAAAAAATTAACTCAATTTCAGGCGCGACAGCCGTTAATGTAGAACAGACCAGTGGCTTACCCTTGTTGAATGTAGAGGTGGATAAGTCCAGAGCTGCACAATATGGCTTGTCGGTAAGAGCAATTCAGGATCTGGTAGCTACAAGTGTCGGTGGCCAGAATGTTGGAACAATTTTACAGGGAGACAAGCGTTTTGATTTTGTCATCCGTCTAGATGAATCCCAGCGTAGTCCTGAACAGTTAGCGGTACTTCCTATTCAATTGCCGAATGGTGGTTTAGTCCAACTGCAAGATGTGGCACGCGTTGAAAATATCCTGGGTATTAATCAGGTCAGCCGTGAAAATGGTAAACGTCGAGTGGTTATTACTGCAAATGTAGAAGGACGTGATTTAGGCTCATTCGTAACAGAGCTTCAGAGCACGTTATCCAAACAGGAATTACCAAGCGGTTATTGGATAGATTATGGCGGTCAATTTCAAAATCTGATGTCTGCAAAAGCGCGTATGCAATTGGTGGTTCCGCTCGCATTGTTGACGATCTTTATTTTATTGATGGCTGTATTCCATAATATCAAAGAAAGCTTACTGGTCTTTAGTGGTGTACCGTTTGCCTTATGTGGAGGCTTAATCGCGTTGTGGTTGCGTGACATTCCATTATCCATGTCAGCAGGGGTTGGCTTCATTGCACTATCGGGGGTGGCTGTACTGAATGGCTTAGTCATGCTCACCTTTATCAAAGAGTTGCGACAACAATATGACCTTTATTATGCAACGTGGCAGGGTGCAATTTTGCGTCTTAGACCTGTGCTGATGACCGCTTGTGTGGCGTCCCTTGGGTTTGTCCCGATGGCTTTGGCAACCGGAACTGGGGCAGAAGTACAGAGACCTTTAGCAACAGTGGTTATTGGAGGAATTATCTCCTCTACCCTGCTTACATTGGTTTTATTGCCCGTACTGTACCGCTGGATGAATGAAAAGAAAGTTTCTTAATCCAATAGATTAGTCGATTTACAGCAGAGATATTGGCTGTTATCCAATATCTCTGCTCATCATAAATAGAATAAGGAAAATATTTTATGTCAGAACATCATGATCATAGCCATGCGGTTGTTACTGAAGAAAATAGTAAGAAGTTAATGGTTGCCTTAGGTTTAACGACTACTTTTTTAATAGTAGAAGTTGTCGCTGCTTTTATTACCCAAAGTTTGGCTTTGTTATCTGATGCAGCTCATATGTTTACTGATGTAGCCGCTTTAGCTATTGCTCTTGCCGCTATCAAAATTGGTAAAAAAGCCGCAGATGATAAAAGAACTTTTGGCTATCAGCGATTTGAAATTTTAGCGGCTCTGTTTAATGCGGTGATGCTTTTTGTGGTAGCAATATATATTGTATATGAAGCTTATCAACGTTTTACGAACCCTGCTGAAATTCAAAGTGTTGAAATGATGATTGTCGCGGTCATTGGTTTGGTCGTAAATTTGATTTCAATGAAAATCCTTTCTGCTAGTGCTGAAGGAAGTCTAAATATAAAAGGTGCATATTTAGAAGTTCTTAGTGATGCTCTAGGATCGATAGGCGTGATTATCGGAGGAATAGTTATTTATTTTACCCAGTGGATGTGGGTTGATACCGTAATCGCTGTGTTAATTGGCTTCTGGGTCTTACCTCGAACTTGGATTTTATTAAAACAAAGTATTAATATTCTGCTTGAAGGAGTTCCTGATGAGATTGATATTGAGTCGTTAAGAAATGATTTATTGAAGCTAGAGGGCGTTGAAGGGATTCATCAGTTGAAAGTCTGGGCTATATCCTCAAAAAATATTCATTTAACTGCTCATTTGGTTGCTCCGAATAGCAATACAGATCAACTCTATCAAAAGGCCTTAGAAGTTCTAAAACATAATCATAATATTACTGAAATTACGTTACAAATAGAAAGTAAGGAATGTAATACATTGGAACAGCATAAACATTAAAGTGCTGCTCTTTCTACATAATGGACAGATGACTAGGCTGATAAACCTTACCATTTTCCTGTATTACACTTCTATTTATCACACGCACTTTAAACACCATCCTGAGACATTTTAAAATTACAAGAATGTAATTTATGAGTCCTCTGGGTGTTAATTCTTTAAAGTTAGAATATCTAACAAGTATTAAATGAGAGTAAATAAACATGCTATTCAAAAATAAATTTTGTACTAAATTACTGTTAATTAGTGCATTCTTTAGTATCGCAAGTTTTAGTTATGCAGATGGCGGCTTGTTATTTCTTGAAAAGAATTTAAAAGCTTCTAAAGTTGAAAATTCTAAACAAAAACAAGTTAAAAATAATGAATCAAATGAATCAAATGAATCAAATGAATCAAATGAATCAAATGAATAGTTGGGTTGCATAAATAAATCAATTAGACTTATTCATTCAGCAATATAATTCCTGAATGAATAAGTTTATAACTAAAACCGGCTTTGTTGCATAAACATTCAAAAGCTGAGTTTTCCCCAATCCATTCAAATTTAAGTGACAACTTGGGTGTGAGGTCTACCTAATTCCGTAAATCTATTCAGAACTGCCACACGCGCATGAACTTCATTGACCTGACTTTGAAAATGTCTTGCCGTCAGCTTATCTCCTAATAATTTGATGCAATGCATCTTGGTTTCCACCAAACTGCGACGGTGATAGCCCGACCATTTTTTCCATAGGGTTCTGCCTAAATGCTTAACCGTTTGAAGTAACTCATTTCGTTCTATTGAACTGATTTTAGAATCTTTCCAGGGCTTGGCATTCTTCCTGGGTGGAATTACGGCACTGTTGCAAATAACCACGAATGGTAAGCTGAAGGGCACTGTTGCAAATAACCACGAATGGTAAGCTGAAGACTGTTTTAGCTAAAGGTGCAGCATATGAATCCTTTCCATGGTCGGCATTTTCAGGGCGAAATCATTCTTTGGGCTGTGCGCTGGTATTG
>NZ_VPDH01000043.1:0-33206 GCF_013417785.1 Acinetobacter sp. YH12227
GAGATCCATGCACGTGTAGCAGTTCTTAACAGATTTACGGAATTAGGTCGACCACTTACCCAAGTTACGCCTTAAATTTGGCTCAATTAGGGGCGCTTTGCATTTCAAATCTTTGTGCAACAAAGCCGTGTACCAATTAAAGTCCAATGCCCACGTGCTGAAGCGATATATTGATAGAGTTGGCGAATACTAAAGTTATGCTTACGCGCAATATCGATCATCATTTGCTGACGACTAGAAAAATTAATGTCGGTATCTTCAATTTTAGGGAAGGGCGCATCTAAATCAAACTTGGATAAGTTAATTCCACCAGCTAAGGCAGACAATAAGCTGAGACCGACTTCAGGATGAATTAAGCTATTTAAAAAGTCATATTTTTCTTGTGCTTCTTGCTCCGTTTTAGCCACAAAAATAGACACACCCGGCATGATTTTTAGATCGTCTGCATGACGACCATATTTTAGGACACGGTTTTTTACGTCACGGTAAAAGGCTTGGGCATCGCCCAAATTTTGCTGTGCAGTAAAAATAACTTCTGCATATTTGCCGGCAAGTTCACGGCCATCTTCAGACTGTCCTGCTTGTACAATCACTGGATAGCCTTGCGGTGGGCGAGAGACATTGAGCGCGCCTACAACATGATAATACTTGCCATGATGTTCAGGTTGATGCTGTTTACGTGCATCAAAAAATTGTCCCGTTTCTTTATTGTAGTGGAAGGTGTCGTCCTCCCATGAGTCCCAAAGTTTATGACTCAGCTCAATAAATTCATCGGCACGTTCATATCGTTCTTTGGGTTCAGGGTGTTGCTGTAGATTAAAGTTTTTTGCTGTATCCGCAGAAGCTGTAGTGACGACATTCCAAGCAGCACGACCTTTAGAAATATGATCGAGTGAGGCAAATTTTCGAGCCAAAATATAAGGATCTTCGTAGGTCGTGGATGCCGTGGCAATGAAGCCAATATGCTTGGTCACGGTGGAGAGCGCAGCAAATAGCGTGACAGGTTCGAAGCCAACGCCTTTATCGCCCAGACCTTTTTCACCCTCGACAGCTGAACTCCAACGAACTGATAAACCATCTGCTAAAAAGTAAGCATCAAATAAGCCACGTTCTGCGGTTTGCACTAATTCAATGGCGTAGTCAATATTGAGATGATCTTGTGGGCGTGATTCAGGATGGCGCCAACCAGCCACATGCTGAGACGTTGTGGGAATAAAAGCACCGAGTTTAATTTGTCGCTTGGCCATTATTTTTCCTTATTTTCTAAAAGCAATTTAATCTCTGTTTTAGAACAAGATGTATGCCAATAAAAAATCATTAAGGAATGAAATACTTAGAGATTTTGAGTTGAATATATGTTGATTAAACAACAGCAAAATCATCTATTTGACTAGATAACTACAGCAGAAATTATTCAGAGCTTATGCAAAAAAATCAGCTGGTTTTACAAAAAGCATGCTCTATACCATCAGCGTAACCATGCCGCGAGTCAAGCGGCATGGTTTGAATGAAAGATCGATTTTAAACCAAAGCTTTAACAGCTTTCTTTTTCCAAACAAATTGGTAGTACAAGCCTTGTAATAAGCAGAGACTGACAAAGGCAAGGGCATAGGCATACCAAATACCTTGAAGTCCCCACCATTCACTGAACAAATAGGCGCAGGGTACTTCAATACATAGAATTGCCATAATATTGATGATCATGGGCACGGTTACTGTACCACTGGCCCGCATAATCGAGGCGAAGATGGCGCTAGCACCGAAGAATAAAATTGACCACAAGACAATAAACAGCAACTCTTGACCCAGTACTACCACATTTGGATCGGTAATAAACAGTGCCATCAGGTATTTAGAGAACAGATAGCCTAAAGCCACCAAAGCACCAGTAATAATGATGTTCATACCTAAGGCGGTACGTTTCACTTTATTGAGTAATTCAGACTTACCGGCGCCAATGGCTTGTGCGGCAAAAATAGAAGCAGCTATTGAAATCGACAACGCTGGGAATTGAATATAGTTCAACACCTGATTGACCGCGCCATAAGCTGCCGTGGCATCGGCACCGTGACGATTGACCAAACCCACAATCACTAAACCTGCCACAGAAGTTGTCACCATCTGAATCCCTGTTGGGATGCCCAAACGCAGAATAATTTTACTCAGCTCATGTTGATGGCGCACATGACGCAGCAATTCCATATCTGGTTTGAGTGGATGATCTTTCTTGTTGAGATAAATAAACAAGAAGACCAAGGCGATGAAAAAGCCGACATTTGTGGCAATGGCAGGAGCTATAATGCCCATTTGTGGAAAGCCAAATTTTCCAGCAATTAAAATAGGCGTGATAATTAAACCTGTACCAATGGTCATGCCTGAGGCAATTAGCGGTGTGGTACTGTCGCCAACACCCCGTAAAATTGAGGTGTAAATAATATAGATAAATAACAATGGGCTACCGGCAAGCATCCACTGCACATAAGGCAATGAGAGATGCATAACATCTGGGTCGGTGCCTAAAGCCAATAAAATAGGTTTGGCAAATAGCACACCTAATAGCGCAATAATACTGCCACCAATTAAAGTCATAAAAAGTGTAGAACCAACCACAGTCCGGACTTTCTCAGTATTTTGAGCGCCCCATGCTTGTCCGACCAATACGGTTGCACCGGCAGAGAGTCCAATTACAAATGCCATTAAGCAAAACAAAATAGGAAAGAATACTGCCACCGCAGCAATGGCGTGCACACCCAACATTTGCCCGACAAACACGGTATTAATTGTGCCTGACAGGTTTTGCAAAATATTGGTCGCAATCAGTGGCACTAGAAAAATGAGAAACGTTTTCCAGAGATTTTGTTGAGCGACGAGCGGTTGCTGTTGGGATGGCTTCGACATAGGCGTGCACGTCCTGAGTGCTGCATTGTTATGTTTTTAAGTTACTGATAACACTAACATGCCTATGCTTAAAAAAGCCTTAGTTTTTAGGTAACGCAGGATTCATTTTTTCTTCATGGATTTAATCAGATACATGATCCAACAGAGAGAACTTAAACCGCAGATAAAATCTGGGCAGCTTGGTCTAATGTGGCATCTTGTTTGGCAAAACAAAAACGTAATAAACGTAAATCTTCAGGTGCTTGTTGATAAAATACGGACACAGGAATTGCCACGATTTTATGTTGCTCTGCTAAAAGCTGACACATCTCGACATCATTGAGGTCGGGACGAATCAAGCTGTAATCGAGGTTTTGGAAATACGTACCTGCCGATGGAATCAATTCAAATCTAGAGTGGCTTAAGCCGGCATTGAAACGGTCACGTTTGGCTTGGTAAAAATCGCCCAATTCAGCAATGTGCTCCGGATGTTCTGCCATAAATGTAGCTAAAGCTATTTGGACGGAAGTGACCCCACAGAAGTTGGCAAATTGATAAATCTGACGAAATACCTGCATCAGTTTCGGCGCAGCAATGCAATAACCAGTTTTCCATCCAGTAACATGAAAAGTTTTACCGAAAGAGCCCACCACAAAACTGCGTTCACGCAATTCTGGAAAAGACAGGGCTGATAGATGCTTTCGGCCATCGTAAATCAAGTGTTCATAGACTTCATCGGACAATACCACAATGTTTTTATCTACAATCAGTTGAATTAAGGTCTGCCAATCTTCACGGCTCCACACAGCACCGCTAGGATTATGCGGCGTATTGACAATAATCATCCGCGTTTTATCACTGATTGCGTCAGCAACACGGTTCCAATCCACACTAAAACTTGGCGCTTGCAAGGCAATATGCACGGGTTTTGCGCCCACCAGTTTAACGCTGGGTGCATAACTGTCATAGCTTGGGTCAAAAATAATCACTTCATCGCCAGCGTGTACCACTGCCTGAATGGCACTGAATATCCCAATAGTTGCCCCAGGGGTAATGGTGACTTCGGTTAGTGGATCAATCTGCAGTTGATCACGGTTGGCAAATAGGCCAACCAGTTGCTCACGTAAACTGTGTAAACCATCACCCGGCGCATATTGGTTAAAACCGTGTTGTGTCGCTTGACACAAGGCATCAAGCAGTGCGGGCGGGGCAGGAAAGTCAGGAAAGCCCTGAGATAAATTTAATGCATTTAAGCGCTGAGCCATGGCACTCATAGTGCTGAAAATTGTCACGCCTTGCGCAGGAAGTTTAGATTCGATTTGGATCATGGTCTTAGGTATTTTTATCAATTGCTTTGCCAGTTTACAGCTCTATTGGCAGAGCTAAAAGCCGAATTTGTAGAAAGAAATTCATAAATATTGCTGATATTGATCTTAATTAGCAGGGTTTTAAATTTGAAGCCGAAAACTAATTCACAATTTATTTACAAATTGAGGTAGACGAAAAAATCATCATTTCATAAAATGCAGCCATATAAAAATGATATCAACAATAAAAAATGATAAAAAATATTTATGCCATGGTGGAAAACTTTGGCCTTAGCGTGCAAAAACGCGCTCTACACATTCATTTTTCCAATGAAGCTCTGAATGCTGAAGTCTTTATTCAACGCATTGAAGGTGAACACCGAATCAATCAAGGCTTTCGTGCGGAAATAATTTGTCTATCGACCAATGCACATTTGGCCTTGAAGCAATTTATTGGTGGACGTGTCGCAGTTGATCAAGTCACGGACTTGGGACAACTCAGTCGCCTGACTGGTGTGATTACAGGGGCGAGCCAAGGGCAAAGTGATGGCTCATTGACGGTCTATAAATTAGTGATCGAAGATGCATCAGCGCTATGGCATAAACGTCGTAATAGTCGAGTTTTCATGAATAAATCGGTGCGTGAAATCACCGAAGTGCTGTTTAGTGAATGGCAGAACAAAAGTAGCTTATTTGCTGCAAGTCTGAGTCTAAATTTGGCGGGGCTGGCCAAGGATTATGATGTCCGCCCATTTACCATGCAAGCCAATGAAACCGATTATGCATTTTTAACTCGACTTTGGCGTAGTGAAGGCATCAATTGGTTAATTGATGAATCCAAACGCTTTGTAGCATTTTCAGCATCGACCATTGAAGCGCAGCAGCTACGTTTAATCGATCAAAACCAAGCATTTACTGCTTTAGATCGTACTAATATTCGTTTCCATCGTAGTCATGCTACAGAGCGACAAGACACTATTACTAGCTTGATTGCCGAGCGCTTTTTGCAATCTACCACTATTCAAACTCAGCGTTGGCAGGCTCAGCATCTTGCGCAAGATCAAAGTGGCGCACTGCTCAGTGTACATCAGCACAGTGAACTGCAAGAAAATGAAAGCTTGAGTTTAGAGCAGGCTTGGACGATTAGCTCGGCATGGACTGCCGATTTAAAAGGTGAAGATCAAGCGACCACCGCAAATACTCAACAATTAGATACATTAAATAAGCAACTGAATCATTATCAAGAACTGCAAGCCAAATATTTTACCGTCAGTAGTAGTGTACGTGATGCGCAAGTCGGCTATTGGTTCGAGCTGTTAAATCACCCCGAAATAGATCAACATCAAGGATCAGATCGTGAGTTCCTTATTTTAGGCAAAGCGTTTTACAACCAAAATAATTTACCCAAAGATATCTTAGTTCAGTTAGACAAATTACTGACAGCCAGTCGTTGGCAATCGCTCGGTGATGAACGTCAAGCCAATAATTTGTACATCGTGCGGCGTAATATTGCCATCGTCCCTGAATATGATCCGATGTTCCATCGACCAGCAGCTTATCCGCAACGTGCAAAAGTGGTAGGGCCAGAGGGTGAAAGTATTCATGTGGATGCATGGGGGCGCATTAAAGTGCGTTTTACTTTTACCCGTGCAGATGATCATGGTCATGATGGTGGAGCGGGCAGCAATGATAATGATAGTGATTCGGCTTGGGTTGATGTGCTGACCCCTTGGGCGGGTGATGGTTATGGCGCACGTTTCCATCCGAGGGTCGGGGAAATTGTGGTTATCGACTTTTTTGAGGGCGATGTTGATCGACCTTTTGTGGTTGGGCGGATTCATGAAGCCGAGCGTCATCAGACTATGTTTGATGTTAAAGGTAAATTGCCATTCACTAAAAAACTGAGTGGTATTCGTTCCCAGGAAGTCTCTGGCGAAGGTTTTAGCCAGCTGCGTTTTGATGATACGACTGGACAGATCAGTGCACAGCTACAAAGCAGTCATGGGGCTAGCCAGCTAAACTTAGGGAATTTAAGTCATCCTAAAGATAGTGAAAGCAGTGATGGGCGTGGTGAAGGGTTTGAGTTAAGAACAGATCAATGGGGAGCTGTACGTGCGGGAAATGGCTTATTAATTTCTACTTATGGACAAGGCGAAGCACTAGGTAGTCAACTGAATGCTGATGAAGCCAAGAAGCAACTTGAAAGCAGTGTTAAATCTGTAACTTCATTGAATGATACGGCTAAAACTCAAGAAACAGATGAAATCGAATTAATTCAGAACCTACAACAATTTGCTGAACAAATTCAGAGTGACATAGCAAAGTTTAATCAAAATATGATGTTGTTAAGTTCTCAGGCGGGTATCGCTCTTTCAACACCTGAAAATATTTATCTATCTGCTGACGGACAGATCAATAGTGTGGCGAAAGACAGTATCAATCTAAGCACACAAAACAATCTCATTGCACATGCGAAGAATAAATTAAGTTTATTTGCGATCCAAGATGAGTTGAATTTGGTTGCAGGTAAAGGGAAAGTTACTGTCGAAGCCCAAAATAATGTTATGGATCTGATTGCTAGAAAAGAAATTAACATCATTTCCACTGAGGACACAATCTATGTGATTGCGTCAAAGGAAATCAAGCTTATTGCTGGAAGCTCACAAGTCAAAATTAATGATTCAGGGGTGTTTTCTCAGACAGGTGGAAAATTTGAGTCTAAGGCGGGTCAGCATCTGTTTCTAGGTGGTGCAAAAGTTGAAGCAAACACACCAAACCTACCTCCTGAACCTAAAGTTAAAACAACTAAGAATTTTTCGTGAGCATATAATAATGATAATTAGCCCTCCGATTTTAAAGCCCAATACCAATCAATCTGATGATGCTTGGATTAATGCCACTATGCCTGTTGGATTACCTGCTAACGAGTATCCTGTTTTAGATACGTTGGCATGGCATGGTGGTTATCATCAAATTGCCAATGGCGATAATAATGTCGTTAGGAGCATTGCAGATGGAAAAGTAGTTTATGCGAGAAAAGAGTTTGATCTCGTTGATTATAATGGAAGTAAATCGCACAAAGGTTGTGTTGTGATTGAGCATGAGACAGAAATTGGAAACAATGTAACTGTTAAATATTTTTCGATTTATATGCATTTACGTCAAATTGAAGCAGGGGTTGATAAAGGTAAAAAAATTACTCGAAAAAGTAAAATTGGTTTGGTTGGTCAACATCAAAATGAAAACAAAATGCATTTTGAAATCGTTTGTGATCAAGTTAATTTAGCCAAAATTGTTGGTCGAAGTACACCTGAGTTAAGTCTTGGTGCAGACGGTCGTAAAGATGTGGTGTTTGGAGATATTCATTTTTATCTACCGCCAGGTACAAAGTTTTATAGCGATGCAAATACCACAACCGAAGTTTATACATCGACCAATCCATTATTTGTGAGCTTAAGCTTTAAAAGTGGTAAGGCCTATACACAGACCTATAGAGAATTAGGCAACGGTATCTTTCAGAAACAAAGCAAAACTCCATTATTGGTGAAATATAAATTATCGAGCAAAGATAATACCGAATCAGAAAACTATGAATATGATCTACATCGTTTCACTAAAAGGTTTGTAACAAGTGCAATATCTCAAAGTGCCTTGTATGAATTATTCAAATTTGGTCGAATTTTAGATCCCACCGTTGAAACAAGTAACTTAAGCACGGTTGGTCATTGGCATAAAGTTTCGTTACCTGATAACAAAGTAGGATATGTAAATTTAAATACATCAGCTATTAAAAAGTATAGCGATGGTGATTTCCCGCATTGGATCGGTTGGCGTTTATTTAACGATGACCCAACACCTGATAGCCAATGTAATTCACCGCTTCTAAAAAAATGGTTAGATGTAAATGGGTATGGTAAAAGTACACAAGCCGACTTAAGATCAGGTTTAGGCAATGCTGATGTAAAGGACCGCTTAAGCCGAACGATTTGTCAATTTCCTACCGAATGGAGCGAAAGTTTGGTGGAAACTCAATACAGTTGGGTGACGAAAAATAGTGATGAAAATCCAAATCCTTTAACTGCTGATGATTTCGCAAAATTTAAAACTTACATCAGTGCGCTTAGTTTTTGGGATAAAGTTCCTGAATTACCACCAAAAGATAGAGTTTGGCACTTCCATCCTAGAGAGTTTATTAAACAGTTCAGAAAATGTGGTTGGCTAAGTTGGACAGAAGTTAAAAGAATTTATAAAAACACGGAAGATGCGATTCTTAAAGAGTACACACCGTCATTTAACATCATGTCACGTAAGTATGGCTTTGCGACACCAAAAAGATTGAGCCATTTACTCGGTCAGGGTGCAATTGAATCTGCTTTTATGAGAACCATGCAAGAAGCAGCTATGTCAGGTCAGGAAACCGCAGGCAAGGTTTATGGTAAAGCCGTGATAGCAGATTCTAAAAGACGAGAGGATGCATTTGGCCATTGGTGGGGCTTTGCGCCGAATGAGCGAGTGGCTTGGTTCGGATCAACCAAATACAATAGTAAAGGTGGCTTGATTGCGAGTACATATAATTGGAGAGCAGGTAATCTTGATGATCCTGATGCTCAAAAATATAGAGGACGGGGATTTAAGCAATTAACCGGTAGAACAAATTATGTTAATTATTGGGTGTATAGAGGTTGGTTAGATAAATCAACATTTGATGATAGTTGGTGGACAGATCCTCAATACAAACTTAAAAATAGAGCAGGCTTGAAGAAACGAGCAGGTGAAGTACCTAATCCCGAAGTGGTTGGTATCAAACCATTTAACTGTATGGATTCAGGTGGATGGTATATGACCTTTGAAAGACCTACCGTGGGTAAAACTATTGATGGAGATATACCATACTTGGCAGTTAGTGCTTCGGATAAGAAAAAGGAATCAGATCTTTCAAGAGCTGTGACTTATGCTATTAATGGCGGTTATATAGATTGGGAGGGACGCTTAAGGGAAACTCGAAATGCTAAGCAAATATTATTGGATGATGTGTGATGAATAAATTAATCTTAATTGGCTCAATGATAGTCCTTAGTTGTTCAAACCTACAGGCTAAATCCCTATGCTTGAAAACGGAAAAGACCTTATTCACCTGCGAAACAGGGAAGAAAGTAATTTCATATTGTAGTCAACCGAATAAGTTTTTAGAGTACAGATTTGGAACACCCAAACGTATTGAGCTGTCATATAGGGTTGATGCAAAAAAAAACTCAAATAATAAAATCAATCATGTAATTATGGGAAATGATATGTTCTTTTTTGAGAATAAAGGATATTTCTATTCCCTAAGCATTCCAATGAAAGGCTTTCCAAATTTACGGGTTAAAAAAGATCAAAAGATCGTAGGTAATTTAGAGTGTAAAACAATGGGTATCTGGTCAGGCGATAGTAAATTTATAAATGAAATCGATGAAGATCAAATTCATAGTTTAGATGATATTTTATAGGTATTAGAAGTTGATTGCATATGCCTATTTAAAGGTACTAACTTAACTCGAATCGCGGATAAGAATGGACTTGAAAAACAGGGGGACTAGAGCCATCAGTTAAGTTACTACAGCAAACCCAAATGCTCGAGTCTGTAAATAATTTTGTGTAATTGCTTTTTATAAATTTAAAGGTGATTGCTTTGGTATATTTGATTTAAATAATGCAAATATTCTGCACTCAAAAAATTAAATTCACCTAAGACCATCCTAAGCATTGCGTAAATAATATGAATATTATGGTATTTTTGAAACTTAAAGCCGACTTTCGCCGGCTTTTTTTATTCTTAGTCTTCCAAAACCTTTTCCAGCAACTCCTCACTCGGCGCAAAGTAGTACGCCCCATCCATTGGAGTCACGAAATGCAGTAAGCGGTCATGGATTCCATCTCCAGACGTACCAAACATACGAACCAACATACTGTCGATAATACTGAGATCATTGGTATAAGCAATAAAGAATAAACCTTGGTCACCACGACCATCGCCATAAGGTAATGAATGACGCAAAATTGCCAGTTCTTCACCCTCACCATCTTCTACTACAGTGCGTGATACATGCGAGTTTTCAGGTTGAATATCATCATCTAATTCAATAGATTCAAGTTTTGTACGCCCAATCACATGCTCTTGTGCATCAACTTTGAGCTTTTTCCACTTATCTAAATTGTGTGCGTAACGTTGTGCAAAGACAAAAGAACCATCAGCAAATATACCTGCATCTTCCGCCAATAATGCTGTTTCAGCACGGTCATCAGGAAATTGTGGATTTTCAGTACCATCAATAAAACCAGTCAAATCTCGACCATCAAAATTACGGAAGCAAACGCGTTCATCCAAAACTTCAACTTTATCCTGAATGCCTTCAAAGAAAGATTGGCTGAGGGCAAAGCAAATATCAGTGCGCTGAGCTGCAATGTGAATTAACACATCAGCAGGTACAACAGGCATTTCAAAAGAGCCTTGAATTGGAGCAAGTTGCTTAAAACCTATAGGTGATTGGTTATATAGCTGCGCCCATAATTCTGGACCAAAAGCGACTGCTGTTTTAATTTGAGCATTTGGATGTTGAGTGATTAAACGATCACGAGTGGTAAATAAATCTTCTAATTTTTCTTTTAATTCATCGATCGTTAAATCTTTTAAACGCAAAACAATAAAACGAGCATGATCTGAAGGTAATGGTAAAATTACAGATTGGGCAGACATTCATGGCTCCTGAAAATTATAATTCCTATGTGGCTAGGTGTATTGTGCCTTAACATTCCGTATGTGTGTAGACTTCACTCTTATTTTTAAGCAGTAATTTTTGCCAAGAAAATAAGGTAAATGTCATATAATACAGTCCCATTTATAGCTTGAGCAGCTTATGTCCTATCAAATCTGGATTGCATATATGTTGGCGTGTTGGGTGATTAGTGTATCTCCCGGTGCAGGTGCAATCGCGTCGATGTCGAGTGGTTTGAATTATGGATTTAAGCGTGGTTACTGGAATGCACTCGGTTTACAACTGGCTTTATTGGTTCAAATTGGTATCGTCGCTGCAGGAGTAGGGGTGTTGTTTGCCACGACACCGTGGGCATTCTTGGTAGTGAAATGGTTCGGTGTTTGCTATTTATTGTATTTGGCTTATTTACAGTGGACTGCACCAATACAATCGATTCAAATTCAGCAAGATCTACCAAATAAATCGCGTTCTAAATTGGTTCTGCATGGCTTTTTAGTCAATATGAGTAACCCGAAAGCGATTGTGTTTTTATTGGCAGTTTTGCCACAATTTTTAGACTTATCTAAGCCGCAGTGGATTCAATATCTGATTATGGCGGTGACTATGGTCAGTATTGATCTGATTGTCATGGCAGGATATACAGGACTTGCTGCCAAAGTGTTGCGCTTATTGAAATCCCCCAAACAGCAAAAATATATGAATCGAACTTTTGCAGTGCTGTTTGCAGCAGCAGCGAGTTTATTGAGTTTGGTACATCAGTAAAATGGAAGTTAAGAGCACGGTTCAATAAGCAGTGTAAAACATAAAAAGCCATACGATTGCATGGCTTAATTTTAGATGAGCATTAACTCAACTTTTTAAACTTCTGAACGGCAAAGATTACAGCAAACAAAATCGCCATTGTCAGTACAATGGTCAGACCTGTAGAGGTATTTAATCCCGCACTCGACCATAAACCAACCGTCACCCCCACTTGTGCAATAGCAAAGGCCCAAAGCACCATTTGTTTTGGTGAATTTGCCAATAGCCGTGCAGTTAAAGCGGGGATCACCAATAATGCCCCCATCAATAACGAACCTACAGCTCGTAAGGCCAATACCGTAAACAAAGCCAGCAATAGCATAAAGATCAGGCGTTGCCATTTGGCACTAATACCTTCACTTACCGCCATGTCAGGGTCAATGGCAATTTGAATTTGTGCTTGCCAACTTTTATAAAGAACGATCAGTGCAAAAATAATGACCCCAGCAAAAATTGGTAAGTCAGCCCATGAAATAGTGAGCAAATCACCAAACAAATAGCTAAGTAGCTCAGGTCTTAAACTTGGTAAATGCTGAATGAATAATAAGCCAGAACACAATAAGGTTGCTGAACATAATGCTAACAACGCGTCATTTGGCAGACGTGGGTCATGGAGTACCCATAAAATTGCCACCAACAGTAAGGCGATTAAGGTGACACCTGTCCACAAAGGCAAACTGAGCGCACCTGCAATGGCAACACCTAATAATGTGCCGTGTGCCATCGTGTCAGCAAAAAACGACATACGTCGCCAAAGCATCAGACAACCCAATGGTGCTGTTAAAAAGACCAGCAAAGAGCCCATAATCCACGCTGGCAAAAGGAGTTGTAGCCATTCCATCATGAATTATGCTTCCGGCTCTGGGTGAATATGTGGACGTGAGTCATGTTGACACGGTGTTGCTGAATCACCGTGTGCACAATGATCATGATGATGCTGATAGAACACACGATTGGTGCCAAAAATGGCTTGATATTCGGGATGTTGCTGTACATTTTCCGGCAAGCCGCTACAGCAAATATGTTTGTTTAAACACACCACGCGATGTGTGCCTTGCATGACCCATTGTAAGTCATGTGACACCATCAGCACTGCGCAGCCATATTTTTCAGGCAAGCTTCTGACGTAGTCATATAACTCAGCTTCGGACTGAATGTCCAAACCTTGCATGGGTTCATCAAGAACCAAAACATCGGGCTGACGAAGTAAGGCACGGGCAATCAATACACGTTGGCGTTCACCGCCAGATAATTGTTGAACTTTAGACTGCTGTAATTTGGCAATACCCGTATCACGGATGATTTCTTGTTTAATAGTTGCATCGCATTTTTCTAAATCAAGCAAATCACAAACACGTAAAGGCAGGCTGTGAGATGGATTGAACTTTTGCGGAACATAAGAAAATTTCAGTTTATTGTTGCTTATGACTTGACCTGACACAGGTTTGACGATACCTAGCAAAACTTTAATCAGGGTTGATTTACCTGCGCCATTGGGACCAATCAGCGTGACAATTTCTTTTTGATGTAAAGCAAAATCAACATTTTTTAAAATGTCACGCTCGTCAATTCGAACATGGACATTTTGCAGCGCGACAATCGGTGCGGCTGCAGCACTTAATGTTTGTTGCGACACTGCTGACAGATTCCTGAAATTTCAATAATACTGTGATGCGCGGTAAAACCATCTGACGCTGACAATTCATCAAGTTGCGTCATTAGACCTTGAGCTGAAGCTTCTTTGACAATTTTACATTCAGTGCAAATCAAAAAAGCAGCTTGGTGACCTTCTCTTGGATGGCAACATGGAATATAGGCATTAATAGAGGTTAGACGATGAATAAGGCCCTTCTCTAATAAAAAGTCGAGTGTGCGATAAACCGTTGGTGGGGCAGCAGGGCGATCAGACTCACTTTTGATTTTTGCCAATAGGTCATAAGCTCCCATTGGGCCTGTGGCATTTAAGATCAGTTCCAGTACTTCCTTACGCAAAGGAGTGAGGCGGGCACCTGTTGTGATGCAAAGGTTTTCGGCTTCCGCAAGGCGTTGTTCGACATTTTGATGATCGTGTACACCATGCAAAGCATTATGATGTTCGTGTGAACATGCGCTCATAGCCAACCTCAAGTACGAAACTGTTTATAGAAAAAGACTTTAAATCTTAACATGAAGCACAACGACTTACGAACAGCCGTAGGTTTTTTTGCACTTTTGTTATATTATAACACTATTCATTTTATGGTTCTCTCCCCATGTCCAGAGTAATTATCTTTTGTAGTCTTGCCTTCTTCAGTGTGATGAGTTGGGCGCAGGGTTTAGTGGTTTCTACACAGCCCATTTACTTAATTGCGAAAGATGTCTTAAAAGGGGTGGAGCAGCCAACCTTATTACTTGATCATCAATCTGGTCATGATGTTAGCCTTACCCCTGCGCACCGTAAAACAGTTCAAGATGCCAATCTCGTTTTATGGTTGGGCAAAGCACATGAAGCGCCATTGGCCAAAATGTTGGATGAAAGTGGCAAAAGTATCGCTATTTTAGACTCAGGCATTATTAGTGCACTTCCATTACGTGATGTTCGTGGTAAAGCCATTAAAGGCACTGTGGATACCCATGTTTGGCTTGAACCGAATAATGCTGTACGCATTGGTTTCTTTATTGCGGCACTGCGCTCACAACAATATCCAGCAAATCGTGAAAAATATTGGGCAAATGCACGTGCATTTGCACAAAAATTATTGGTGTCAGCGCAAAAGGTTGATGTAACAAACCGTGCACAACCATATTGGTCTTATCATGATGCTTACCAATATCTTGAGCGTTCGTTGAATTTATCTTTTGCTGGGGCATTGACGGATGACCCGCATGTGGCACCAACGTTGGCGCAAATAAAATTTCTTAAAGATCATCGTCCACAGAGCAAAATGTGTCTCTTAGCGGAAGGTCATGCCAATCAAAGTCAGTATCAAAAGCTCGGTGGAATTGTATTTCAATCGGTTGATGAAACGATGAGTGGGGCAGGGGATTTCATCAGTGGATGGAAAACACTCGCAGATCAAACTCAGAAATGCACACTAAATGCTCGAAAGTAATGTAAAAAATAAACAACTATTGATTAGTTTGAGAGCAGTTTGCACATCGAAAAAAACACGACTAAGGTCGGGAAAAGATTGCAAGTTAAGGGGTGTAACTCTATAATGCCTGCGATTAAAAATAATCATCAGTTAAACTTGTCAAGCATAATTGCTGTGAGTGTACAAAAATGAGCCGAACTAGTCGCATGATTGATCGACGATTAGCGAAAGCTTTAGTCATCTTACAAGCAGTAATGATTCCTGTTTCAGCCCTGATTGGTTGGGTCTTTAAAGATACGACCACAGCATATAGTGCAGCATTAGGTGCGCTGGTGTGCTGGATGGCAACTAGTTACTTTTCATGGCAGTCGTTTCGTGCGGCTGGTGCCCGTGCCTCTAAACAGGTGCTGTCAAACATGTATCGTGGCTTAATGGGCAAGTTTGCTATTGTGATTGTTGGATTCATTTTGATTTTAATCAATGTTAAACCGTTGTCAGCGGTAGCATTGTTTTGTGGTTTTATACTTGTACAAAGTATGTCGTGGATTGCACCTTTTTGGGCGACACGATTAAAAAAACGAGTATAAGCACAACACAAAATTGAAAAGTTTTTTGGAGAAAAACGAGATATCAGGCAGCACGCGATATTCGTTTTCTCTATTAGTTTTGACATTGACCAGGTGTGATTTATGGCTGCTGAAGAACATGCCCTTACTTCGACCGAGTACATTCAGCATCACTTGACTAACTTGACCTATGGCAAAATGCCAGATGGTACGTGGAAGTTAGCTGAGACTGCTAAAGAAGCTCAAGAGATGGGGTTCACTGCTATTCACTTGGATTCAATGGGTTGGTCAATCGGCCTTGGTTTGATTTTCTGTTTCATGTTCTGGATTGTTGCGAAAGCAGCAAATGCTGGTGTTCCTACCAAGTTCCAGTCTGCAATCGAAATGATTATCGAGTTTGTTGACTCAAGTGTCCGTGACACTTTCCATGGCAAATCGCGCTTAATTGCGCCACTAGCATTGACCATTTTCGTGTGGATTTTCCTCATGAACTTGATGGACTTGATCCCTGTTGACTGGATTCCTTATACAGCTCAATTGATCGGTGCAAATGTGTTTGGTATGGATCCTCACCACGTATACTTCAAAATCGTTCCATCTACTGATCCTAACATTACCCTTGGTATGGCATTATCAGTATTTGCGTTAACTATTTTCTATAGTATTCGTGAGAAAGGCCTTGTCGGATTCGGTGCTGAATTTGCACTTAACCCATTTAACCCAAGTAACCCAGTTTTAAAAGCTTTATTAATTCCAGTAAACATTTTACTTGAATTGGTAACTTTTATTGCACGTCCAATCTCATTGGCTCTTCGACTGTTCGGTAACATGTATGCGGGTGAGTTAATCTTCATTCTTATCGCGTTATTACCGTTCTGGATCCAGTGGGCGTTGTCTGTGCCTTGGGCGATCTTCCATATTCTTGTTATCACGTTACAAGCCTTCATCTTTATGATGTTGACGATCGTGTATATGAGTATGGCTAGCGAAAAGCATTAATGGTATTGCTCAACTATCATCGGGTGGTTGGGCACACAATTTTTAACTTAATTTGGTATAAACCTAACCTCTGAGGAATTATCATGGAACTAGGTCTTGGTCTTGTTGCTATTGCAGCTGCTATTTTGATCGCTTTTGGTGCTTTAGGTACTGCGATTGGTTTTGGTCTACTAGGTGGCCGTTTCCTTGAAGCTGTTGCTCGTCAACCTGAATTGGCTCCACAACTTCAAACTCGTATGTTCTTAATCGCAGGTCTTCTTGATGCTGTGCCTATGATCGGTGTTGGTATTGGCTTGTTCTTCATCTTCGCTAATCCATTTGTAGGTTAATCAGCTTAATTCCTAAATTAAACTATTGAGGAATAGCAATGAATATCAACCTCACATTGATTGGCCAAGCTATTGCATTTGCAATTTTCGTTGCATTCTGCATGAAGTTTGTATGGCCACCACTAATCAATGCGATTAGTGAGCGTCAGCGTAAAATTGCTGATGGCTTAAATGCTGCTGAAAAAGCTAAAGCTGACTTAGCTGATGCGCAAGCACAAGTTAAAGCAGAGTTAGATGCAGCTAAAGCACAAGCGGCTCAATTGATCGAACAAGCGAACCGTCGCGGTGCGCAATTGGTAGAAGAAGCTCGTACTCAAGCTGCGGCTGAAGGTGAGCGTATTCGTCAACAAGCGAAAGAAGCTGTTGATACTGAAATCAATGCTGCTCGCGAAGAATTGCGTCAACAAGTGGCTGCTCTTGCAGTAACTGGTGCTGAGAAAATTCTTAGCCAACAAGTTGATGCAGAAGCTCACAATGCCATGCTGACTCAGCTGGCTGCTAAACTTTAAGAGAGGCGGATTATGGCTGAACTCTTGACGTTGGCACGCCCTTACGCTAAAGCAGCATTTGCTTTCGCTTCTGAGCAAAGCGCAACTGACTCATGGTCACAAGTGCTTGAATTGCTTAGTGCGGCTGTGCAAGACGAAGCATTTTCAGCTTATCTAAATCGCCCTGAGCTTACACCTGCTGAGCAGGTGACTCTTTTCGCTAAAGTTTTAGGTGAAGACCAAACTGCAGCAGTGTCTAACTTCTTGACATTGCTTGCAGAGAACAATCGTTTAGTTCTTCTTCCTGAAATTGCAGCAGAATTTGAGCAGCTTAAATCACAGAATAACAATACTGTGGATGTTGTGATTGAATCAGCATTCCCATTAACTTCAGTACAAGAACAATTGCTTGCGCATGCATTAGAGAAGAAATTCGAAGCTGCTGTAAGCGTGACTGTTGAAGTTAATCCAGCCCTAATTGCTGGCGTAGTTATTCGTGCAGGCGACCAAGTGATAGATGATTCTGCACTTAATAAGCTTGAAAAAATGCGTACTCGTCTTCTAGCTTAATTGCATTTAGAAGACTGAACTTTAAAAAGATTGAGGTATAGCGCAATGCAACAACTGAATCCATCCGAGATCAGTGCGCTCATTAAACAGCGTATCGGCGATCTGGACACCAGCGCAACCGCTAAAAACGAAGGTACCATTGTTATGGTATCTGACGGTATTGTGCGCATTCACGGTCTTGCTGATGCAATGTACGGTGAAATGATCGAATTCGACGGCGGCCTTTATGGTATGGCACTGAACCTAGAACAGGATTCAGTGGGCGTCGTTGTTTTAGGTAACTACTTAAGCCTTCAAGAAGGTCAAAAAGCTCGTTGCACAGGTCGTGTATTAGAAGTTCCGGTTGGTCCAGAACTTTTAGGCCGTGTAGTAGATGCTTTGGGTAACCCGATTGATGGTAAAGGCCCGATCGATGCAAAATTAACTGATGCTGTTGAAAAAGTAGCACCAGGCGTAATTTGGCGTCAATCAGTGGATCAACCTGTACAAACTGGTTATAAATCAGTAGATACAATGATCCCAGTAGGCCGTGGTCAACGTGAGTTGATCATTGGTGACCGTCAAACTGGTAAAACAGCAATGGCGATCGACGCGATTATCGCTCAGAAAAACTCTGGCATTAAATGTGTATACGTAGCAATCGGTCAAAAACAATCGACTATCGCTAACGTAGTACGCAAGCTAGAAGAAACTGGCGCTATGGCGTATACAACTGTTGTAGCAGCAGCTGCAGCCGATCCAGCAGCAATGTTGTACTTGGCTCCATACTCTGGCTGTACAATGGGCGAATACTTCCGTGACCGCGGTGAAGACGCGCTTATCATTTATGATGACTTGTCTAAACAAGCTGTTGCTTACCGTCAAATTTCATTGCTTTTACGCCGTCCACCAGGTCGTGAAGCTTACCCAGGTGACGTGTTCTATCTACATTCACGTCTACTTGAACGTGCTTCTCGTGTATCTGCTGACTACGTTGAGAAATTCACTAACGGTGAAGTTAAAGGCCAAACTGGTTCATTAACTGCATTGCCGATTATTGAAACTCAAGCGGGTGACGTATCTGCATTCGTACCAACGAACGTAATTTCGATTACTGATGGTCAGATCTTCCTTGAAACATCATTATTCAACGCAGGTATTCGTCCTGCTGTGAACGCGGGTATCTCTGTATCTCGTGTTGGTGGTTCAGCGCAAACTAAGATCATCAAGAAATTGTCAGGTGGTATCCGTACTGCACTAGCACAATATCGTGAATTAGCTGCATTCGCTCAGTTCGCTTCTGACCTTGACGAAGCAACTCGTAAGCAGCTTGAACATGGTCAACGTGTAACTGAGTTAATGAAGCAAAAACAATATGCTCCTTACTCAATTGCTGACCAAGCTGTTTCAATTTATGCATCTAACGAAGGTTACATGGCTGACGTTGAAGTGAAGAAAATCGTTGCATTTGATGCTGCGTTAATTGCTTACTTCCGTTCAGAAAATGCTGCGTTAATGCAAAAAATTGACGAGACTGGTGCTTACGATAAAGAAATCGAAGCAGCAATCAAAGCAGGTATTGAAAGCTTTAAAGCGACTCAAACTTACTAATTTAGCAACTTGCTAATTAGTGTTGGTTTGGTTCACGGATCAACCTTCGAGGGCTCGAAAGGGCCTTTGAATACTAGGTTAAGCGTATGGCAAATTTAAAAGAAATTCGCGCCAAAGTAGCTAGTATCAAAAGCACGCAAAAGATTACTCGAGCGATGCAGATGGTAGCAGCTTCTAAGATGCGTCGTGCGCAAGAGCGCATGGCTCAAGGCCGTCCGTATGCCGAAAATATGCACCGTGTAATTGCTCATTTGGTACAAGCGAATCCTGAATACAAACACCGTTATATGGTTGAACGCCCAGTTAAGCGCGTTGGCTATATCATCGTGTCTTCAGATCGTGGCCTTGCTGGTGGTTTGAACATTAACTTGTTCAAGAAAGTGGTAAAACACGTTCAGCAGCAACAAGAGCAGTCAATTGAAGTTCAATTTGCTTTAATTGGTCAAAAAGCGGTTTCGTTTTTTAAAAACTACGGCGGTAAAGTGCTTGGTGCAACAACTCAGGTTGGTGATGCGCCGAGTCTTGAACAGTTAGCTGGTTCTGTACAAGTTATGTTGGATGCTTATGATAAAGGCGAGTTAGATCGTATTTATCTAGTGTCAAACGGCTTTGTCAATGCCATGACTCAAAATCAAAAAATCGAACAACTTGTACCTTTAGCTGCGGCTGAAGAAGACAAGGGTCTAAATCGTCAATACGGTTGGGACTATATCTATGAGCCAGAAGCTGAAGAGCTATTAAATGGTTTGTTGGTTCGTTACATTGAGTCTGTGGTGTATCAAGGCGTGATCGAAAACATCGCGTGTGAGCAGTCTGCTCGTATGGTTGCAATGAAAGCTGCAACTGATAACGCTGGTGAATTGATCAAGAACCTACAACTTATTTATAACAAGCTGCGTCAAGCCGCGATTACTCAGGAAATTTCTGAGATCGTTGGTGGTGCCGCTGCCGTTTAACATTATTTTGAATTGAGGAGACAGCAATGAGTAGCGGTCGTATCATTCAGATCATCGGCGCGGTTATCGACGTCGAGTTTGAACGCAACAGCGTTCCTAAGATCTATGACGCTCTCCACGTTGACGGTACTGAAACTACATTAGAAGTTCAGCAACAACTTGGTGATGGCGTAGTTCGTACAATTGCGATGGGATCTACTGAAGGTCTTAAACGTGGTTTGAACGTAACAAATACTGGCGCTCCGATCTCTGTACCTGTAGGTACAGCGACTCTTGGCCGTATCATGGACGTTCTTGGTCGCCCTATCGATGAAGCTGGTGATGTTGCTACAGAAGCGCGTTTACCAATTCACCGTCAAGCGCCTTCTTACGCTGAACAAGCTGCTTCTACCGACCTTTTAGAAACTGGTATTAAAGTCATTGACTTACTTTGCCCATTCGCTAAAGGTGGTAAAGTTGGTCTGTTCGGTGGTGCCGGTGTTGGTAAAACTGTAAACATGATGGAGTTGATCAACAACATCGCTAAAGCTCACTCAGGTTTATCTGTGTTTGCTGGTGTTGGTGAGCGTACTCGTGAAGGTAATGACTTCTATCACGAGATGAAAGACTCTAACGTACTTGACAAAGTAGCGATGGTTTACGGTCAGATGAACGAGCCACCGGGTAACCGTTTACGCGTAGCGTTGACTGGTTTGACTATGGCTGAGTACTTCCGTGACGAGAAAGACGAAAATGGTAAAGGCCGTGACGTTCTATTGTTCGTGGATAACATCTACCGTTATACACTTGCGGGTACTGAAGTATCAGCACTTTTAGGTCGTATGCCTTCAGCTGTAGGTTACCAGCCAACTCTTGCAGAAGAGATGGGTGTTCTACAAGAACGTATTACATCGACTAAGTCTGGTTCTATTACGTCAATCCAAGCGGTATACGTACCTGCCGATGACTTAACAGATCCATCGCCTGCAACTACATTCGCTCACTTAGATGCTACTGTAGTATTGAGCCGTGACATCGCATCTTCTGGTATTTACCCAGCGATCGATCCACTTGACTCAACTTCACGTCAGTTAGATCCACTAGTAGTGGGTGCTGAGCATTACGAAATCGCTCGTTCAGTTCAAAACGTTCTTCAACGTTACAAAGAATTGAAAGACATTATCGCAATTCTTGGTATGGACGAATTGGCAGAAGAAGACAAACTTACTGTATACCGTGCACGTAAGATCCAACGTTTCTTCTCTCAACCGTTCCACGTAGCTGAAGTGTTTACTGGTGCTCCTGGTAAACTTGTACCGCTTAAAGAAACAATTCGTGGCTTTAAAGGTCTTCTAGCTGGTGAATACGACCACATCCCAGAACAAGCGTTCTACATGGTTGGTGGTATTGACGAAGTGATTGCTAAAGCTGAGAAACTTTAATTAGTTCCCTAATTTAGGAGATTCTCATGGCGACTATGCAATGTGACGTTGTAAGTGTTAAAGAGTCTTTGTACTCTGGCACTGTAACTATGCTAATTGCTAAAGGTGCTGGCGGTGAGTTAGGTATTATGCCTGGACATGCTCCGTTGGTAACTTTACTCAAGCCGGGCGCAATTCGCGTTCTGCTTGAAAATGGTACAGAAGAGTTAATCTATGTATCTGGTGGTGTTCTAGAGGTTCAACCGCACGTCGTTACGGTTCTTGCAGATACTGCAGTCCGTGCCGAAAACTTAGATGAAGCTGCAATTATTGAAGCACGTAAACATGTTGAACAATTGCTTGCAAATCAAAAGAGCGATTTGGACTCTGCTGCTGCGCTTGCTGCTCTTGCAGAAACTGCTGCTCAGTTGGAAACCATCCGCAAAATCAAAAACCGCGCTCAATAAGACGCAGTTCGAGATTGAAGAACCACCCGAAAGGGTGGTTTTTTTCTGCCTAAATTATGGTAAATAAACAGATAAATCTAAAGTTGTATAGAAAATATGCAAAAAGAGGCGTACATTAATTCCATTCTTTTATCTCGCTGCCTGCCATGAATCTCATTGCTTTTGAGCCACACTTTTGGGAACTTTATCAAGATTTTGATCAATATTATTTAAGTATTGCGGTCGACATGAGTTCTGTGGTGTCGTGTTGGGATGTTGAACTCACCCATGAAGAAGTACAACAATATGAACATCGGGGTCGT
Organism: Acinetobacter sp. YH12227; assembly: GCF_013417785.1. NCBI lineage: Bacteria > Pseudomonadati > Pseudomonadota > Gammaproteobacteria > Moraxellales > Moraxellaceae > Acinetobacter > Acinetobacter sp. YH12227. The sequence goes on from NZ_VPDH01000043.1 coordinate 22,482, forward strand.
GTCAGTATTCAAGAGTTAGCCAAGTCAATGGTCGCAGCAGCTTATAAAGGTGACTTTTCCTCATTGGAAAGTCGACTGGTAAAGCCCTATGAAAGACAAGCGATGCAAGCCGCTTTTAAAATATGGCAAGATAGCCAAAATACTGCATAAATCAGCTGGATTGCTCGATTGAAAATTCGCCATTACCGATGATTTTGACTTTGAATATCGCATCGAACCCTTCGTCTAACTTTGGAATTTCCAGTTTTTTGTAGGTCGCACGCACACCCACTTCTGGAATATTAGCTTTACCCACACGATGACGATTTCTTTCTAAACTACTGCTTAATTCAGTTTCAAAATAATAAGAATGTACTTCAAAGCCAGCATCAAGTGCACGTTGAATATAACGTGCACGGGACATTCGATCTGGGTTGGTATTATCAATCACCATTTTTGTTTTTGAAGCTAGAGCTGCTTCAAAGATCATATTTTCACGGTGTCTAGTTTTAAGCATATCTAAGTTAATGCGTAAATGGCTGTGATATAAATTTAGCAAGTAATAACTGGATTTTCCTGAGGCTTGTACGCCAGTAAATATGATGAGTTGCATAATTTTTTAGTCATCATGATGCTGTTGAAAAGATCATCCACATTAAAGCATGTTGGTTAGTTTGCTACAATTCTGCAGAGGTTGAGAGTAAGAAGAGAAAAGTTCTACGAATTGAAAAATTTAAATATTTTATGGTGAATATCTTTATTCAATTTTTTAACTGCTTGTCAGAACCAATATGTGAGCAGGCCGAATATGCCGACTGAAGCGGCCTTGGTGGGGGCATCGGTGAATAATGGGATGAGCATTGAACTAAATATTCCTTATCTACAAGCTTTCCGAAATTTGCGTCAAGCCTATAACCATTGTGTGGCTTTCACGGCGCAAAATCATTATGTTTATACCGATAATCGCTTAGAGGCAGATTTAGAGCGGGGGACATTGATGGCCCGTACAAAAAATGGTGCCTATTTGCATAAAATGTCGGTCGAAGGTTTAGTGCCTCAAAAAATACGTTTAATCTTATTTTTACCTGAAACATACCACTTTACCCAAACACGTTTTAAACAAGATATTTAACGCGCGCTTGGGCAGGATAAAATTACAATAGCTATGAATTGGATCAAGCTCACTTAATGCATAGATATTAAGTGGCTGCGGCATTATTTTGTTCAGGATATTCGGTGCGTTTTCCGCCCTCGTAACTGGCGAAACGTGCTTGTTCACGTTTAAACACGGGCGCAGGTGTATCCCACGGCCAGTTGCCGAAATGGGTTGCACGATAGCGTCGGAAGGCATCATCGAGTTCTTGCTGAGTATTTAGAACAAAAGGACCACGCATGGCAACTGGTTCATTAATCGGTTCACCTTCAAGCCATAAGATACGTGCTTCTAAATTCCCCGCTTTTAAATGCACAATAGCATCTGATTGTAGCTCAACAAGATGTTTAAATTGAACGGTTTGGCCTTCGATATCTAAGGTATTGCCTTGATAAAAGTAAGCGAAGCGATTAGACGTTGCTGTTGTTGCAGGCATAGATAGTTCGGCGCCAGGCTGCAATGTTATTAAATAGATATTAACTTTATTTTCAGGTGCTGCGGCCCAAGAGTGTGGTGGCCGTGCGATGGCATCCGTCTCTTTAAATTTTCCTGAAATGACACGGATATCTGATTTATTTCCGTCAGCATCTGTTTCAAATACATGTGGAATTTCTTCACGCCAAAACATTTTATAGTCGGCATCATGTGTTTTCTGTTCTGCAGAGGAATTAAACCAAATTTGAAATAACTCAAAAGGATTGGGCTTATCTTCATGTAATAGTGGAAACATTTCACAGTGTTCTACGCCATTGCCTGTTGAGAGCCATTGGACATCACCTGTGGCATAGCGTCCCCCGTTACCTAATGAATCAAAATGATCTACATAGCCTTGTTCAACCAAAGTAATGGTTTCAAAACCGGTATGTGGATGTTCAGGAAAACCGGGCACCACATCGCCATAATACATATTGAATTCATCTTGCGTTGCGGCGGTTTGCGGCCCCATCACGCTATTGCCAGCAGGAAAGTGATCAATATGATGTGCAGTAAATAAGAAAGGATCTTTTAGATCTAAACGAAAAGTAATTGGTGTAATGTTATAAATCACCGGGCTAGACATACAAACTCCATCTCAATCATTTTTATTTATGATCAATTTAAAGCGATTGTATCTCTTGTTCTATAATGCAACTGTAAGAAAAAGCACCCAATGGCGTGGGTGCATTTTCTTCGTCGTTCAGAGCATAAAAATGGATATTAGGTATTTTGATCCATTTCAGCTGCATTATCATTGCTGGTTGATTTATCTTGAATCAACATCCCTGCGAGTTTAATCATCTCAGATTGAATGTTGCCCATTTGATTTTTAATTTTTTGAAAGTCAACTTTGCTCAAATCAACCTGACCATTTAAAAACGGCGAAGCTAAAACTTGTTGATTGGCAGTTTGTAGGTTTGTACGAATTGACTCAATTTCAGTACTTTTTAAATTTAGCTCGTTTAAGGCACTATTGAAGCCTTTCAACTGTTGCTGTAACTGATCAGCGGCTTTTTGCAGTTGGATATGATCTTGAGTATTTACCGCCGATTCAAGATCTGCTTGTGTCTGCTTGAGCTGCTCAACATAACTTCCAGCTTTGAGCTGCATATCAGCCACATCTCTTACGATATAAAACATATTGCCGCTTTTCAGTTGAGTTGAATTTTGAGTTGTGCTGCTTGGCGCATTTTGCGTATCTGTAGCAGAAATGCTTTGTTCAGAGCTATTCGCATCCAGCTGATTATTTTCAGGTGTAGTTGCAGGCTCGCAGCCAATTAAAACCAAAACACCTGTAAAAATGGCAAACGGAACAAGGGCATTCTGTACAAGTTTTTTCATTCGATTATCACTAAATTCAGTCTTTATGAATTGAATATAGGGGCTAAATGTGGATTAAAAATAGAATGTTGCAAAGCAATAACAAAAAAATTGACTCTTACAGATGTTAAAAAAAAGAGGGCATTTAGCCCTCCTCCTTCACCGAGATATAAAATCTTAACCACGCACAATTTTGATGATGCTGTGGCTTTTATCATTAATCAGAATGTAATCACCATTCACTTTAATCCAATGCTGATTTTTACCGGCTTTACTTAAATGTTTTTTTTGATTTTGGTTGAACTTGTAGCTCGAAGTTTGGTATTGGCTTGGAACTTTGTGGCCAATTTTCCAATCTTTCGATGGTTTGAACACTTTTTTATCAGCTTGTTGCTTATGCTGATGCGTTGAAGCTTTATGTTGCTGAAATTGCATTTTCTTTGGTTGATGATCTTGTGGCGCAGCCATAACCGGTGCAGCAACCAATGCAGTTGAAAGAGATAAAACAATAGCTTTCACGAGAGTATTCATTTATTCACCAATTTGTTATAGCGGTTTGTTTATGACTTGATGATAGGACTAAGTGATTGATAAATAGTGAAAGGAATGTTGTTCAAATATAAAAATAATGAGCAAACTGTGAAGAAGTTTCGAAATGGGTGAAATTTATTAGATTTTTGATTTTAATAAAAAAATGTAAATATCTACAGCGCTGTAGATATTTACATTGATGTTACAAATTATTGAATATTCATTTTACTTTTCAAGTTCTGCTTGAATCGCGTCAAGTAAACGAGGGTCTTCTGCAGTAATGTCTGGTGCAAAGCGTGCCACTACTTCACCTTTTTTATTCACCAAGAATTTTTCAAAGTTCCAAAGGACTTCAGGTTTTGGATTAGGTGTTAAACCATAATCGACTAAGTCTTTCCACCATGGGCCTTCACCAATACGCTCAGGAATTGCTTGAATTAATGTTTGATATAAAGGATGTTTGTCGTCGCCAGCAACAGAAATTTTTGAGAAAAGCGGGAAGTCGACTTTATAATTCAGTGAGCAAAATTCTTGAATTTCTGCATCCGAACCGGGTTCTTGCGCTAAGAAATTATTTGCTGGGAAACCTAAAATTTCTAAACCTTGTGCTTTGCTAGTGCTGTACAGTTTTTCTAGACCTTCATACTGTGGGGTAAGGCCGCATTTAGATGCAACGTTCACTAACAGTAAAACTTTACCTTCATATTGATTTAATGTGGTCTCTTCACCAGAGATCGTTTTAACGGGGATGTTATATACAGAAGCCGTCATAATAATTCCTAATAGATGTCGTTATGTCCCATCCTGTTTTAAAGGGAAAACATCGTCACGGCAAGTCTTTATCATCTAGCTTTTCGCATATTTTTTGTAGTGTTTAGTGCTTTTGTTGCAGAAGGGGAAATACCTATTTCATTGGCCGATTTATTTATTCAAAACTTTGAAAATTAATGGCCCAAATCAGCACAATATGAATTGAATTTTTGATTACTATAGTCGCAATTAAATCGATTCTGTGCCGTATGTTTAAAGCCAGTTCATCTGATTCAAATTCAAGCGCCATGCCATTGTGGATTTATAGTTTTCCTATGATTCCAGTGCTGATTTGGGCCATTAATATGGTGGTAACCAAATATGCAGCATCGGTCATTGAGCCTGTCAGTATTAGTTTTTGGCGAATGTTGATTGCACTTATTGTGATGCTGCCATTTGTGTATTCGGCACTCTATCGTCAGCGTATTCAAATACGACATCACGTTTGGCAGTTGGCTGTGTTGGGTTCATTGGCTATGTTGGTCTATCAATGTCTGTCTTATTGGGCTGGACACAGTACGACCGCAACCAATATGAGCATTATTAATGCATTTATTCCGATCTTTACCATTTTGGTGAGTTGGCTGGTACTGGCAGAGAAACCAAACCGTTATGCAGTGATTGGAGTTTGATTTCAATTTCTGGTTTGTTCTATCTCATTGGTCAAGGTTCATTGCTTACTGTATTGCACGGCGGCTTTCATTTTGGTGATGGGCTTATGATTATTGCGGTCATTGCCTATGCGTTGTACGGGGTATTACTACGTTATTGGAAATTGCCTATTACGCTTGCTGCAAGTCTTTTTATGCAAACGTTGCTGGCCTTGTTGATGCATATCCCATTATTAATGTATTTCGGACTTGAAATTCTCAATGGTCAGAATTATCAGCCTGTACTCTATGCCGCATTGCTTCCCTCGATTGTTGCACCATTTATGTGGATGAAAGCAATGCAAACATTGGGGCCGAACCGATCAAGTATATTTACCAATTTGGCACCAGTATTGACGGCTATAGTAGCTTATTTTTATTTGGGCGAGCAGTGGATGTCTTATCATACCATTGGCACTTTGATGGCGATATTTGGCGTAATTTTGGCACAGCGTAAAGTTTGAAAATGTCTTTTTTTGAATCTGCCTAGCGATGTTGGTGTGGTGTTTTTCCGGTATAGCGTTTAAAAAAAGTAATAAAACTTGAGCTATGTTGATAACCGAGCTCAATGCCTAATGCCTTAATAGAGACACCCATTCTGAGTTTTTGAATGGCGTATACAATTTTTGCGCGGTTGCGCCACTCGGCTAAACTCATATTGAGTTCAGTTTGGCTTAGACGTAGTAATTGACGCTCACTTAGCGAAAATTGGGAAAGGCATTGTTGTAAGCTCAATACAAAATGTTCGGATCGTGCTAAAAATTCTAAAATGGGTTTTAGCACCACATGATGGCTTTGTGGCAAGTAATGCTGATGCTTTGGTGCATGAAGTAATTGATCCAACAACACTTTTAGTAAATGGCGATAACGTTCTATTTCATCGGGTTGTGCAGATAGTGATAGCGTTTCTTCCACCAACAAACGGAAGAAAGGTTGAATGCTAAAAACCTCTGTTTGCTTTGGAAATTTTTGACATAAATGTGGGGCTAGACGAATCGCAACATATCGGATCGGTTGATCATCAATGGCAAAAGAACAATGCTCGGTTTGTGGTGGAATCCAAAGACCATAGCTTGCAGGCGAGAGATGATGTTGTCCCGCAATTTCATATTCAAACACACCATTTAAGCAAAAATTAAAATCTCCCCACAGGCAGCAATGAGGATATACCGTGTCACTTTGTATGTAGTGTGCTTCGAATAACTCAATATCCTGCTCGATAAAATTGTGCATACGTCCCTGTTGCTGTGTCTAAACTACGGTATAAATGTCTGAAATGATGTATTTCAATTAAAACCGACATTCAGCACAATAACCAGATGACATTTGTATGCATTCAAGGCTCAAAGGAGGGCGTATGCAAGTTCAGCCACGATGGACGAAATTTGCCATTCTTTTACCTTTGGTTGCTGTTTTTATCTGGTCGTTGAATATTACTGTAACACGCTATGTGACGGATTATATTTCACCAGTCAGTATTAGTTTTTATCGCTGGTTCGTGGCGTTTATTATTTTAACCCCTTTCATGCTAAAAACAGTGTGGCAACAACGCGAATTAATTCAGCGATACTGGAAGCAACTGGCCGTACTCAGTGCATTTGGTATGGTGCTTTATCAAGGGTTGGGCTATACCGCAGCACATTATACGACGGCAACGAATATGGGGATTATTAATGCTTTTATTCCTGTCTTTACTATTGCTGTTTCTTTTATGTTGCTCAAGGATATTCCGAGCCCTTACGCATTAATTGGCTGTTTGATCTCATTTACTGGGTTGCTGTTTGTGGTTGCTCAGGGCGATTTTTCAAATTTACTGCAAATGGGTGGGCATCTTGGCGACATCATGATGATTTTTGCCGTGTTCTTTTATGCCTTTTATGGGGTGTTTCTGAAGAAATGGCAGTTACAAATTCCGTTGTTACTGAGCCTTTATGTGCAGATTTTTTTTGCTTTGCTTTACCACCTACCTTTTTTGCTCTACCTCGGTATTGATGCCATTAATATGAAAAATGCGCCAAGTGTATTTTATGCGGGTATTTTTCCATCTTTAATTGCACCATTGGTTTGGATGCTTGCTGTGCAGCAACTCGGGCCAAATCGAACCAGTATTTTTATGAATCTCACACCCGTTTTTACTGCTTTGATTGCATATTTTTGGTTGGGTGAACAGTGGATGTTTTACCACAGTATTGGAACCGTCATGGCAATTGGTGGGGTAATATTGGCGCAGCGCAAAGTGAAAGGGTAATTTTTGAAAAAAATTAATCAGAAATATTGCTTAAAAAAACAACAAACGAGATATGTTATTTCATAGAACAAATCTTTTGAAAGTGTAGTTTTTAGCGCATTTTTGAATTAAAAAAGTAAATGCTCGTCTTAAAAGTTTATCAAAAATAGATACATATTTTTATTAAATGGTTATAAAACATGAATAAATTGCATTTGTATTAGTTAGATTTATATAAAAAATCTATTTGTTAAATATAAAAAAATATTACATAATGCCTTCATCGTAAATGATCAAGTTCAGATGATGAATTACTTGGATTGTTCACCCAGAGTTTTAAAGACCCTCTGGATGTGATTAATGCACATCCTTTTTTATGCTCAGCCGTCCCTATATGGCTGAGCTTTTTTTTGTCTAAAATTTAATGATTACGTTCATTGATCACCCGCAATTAAGCGCGGATGATTTCTCCAGTTTCAGCATCAATAATTTGACTTGGCTCTTGGCTTAAGCCTAAATCACCATTTAAATACTCTAGTTCATTGGCAAAATATTGACTGGCTTCTTGTAAAGAGCGTGCCGGATTTAATCCTGCAGGGTTGGCACTGGTCGAAACAATAAAACCATTAAATGCTTGGCATAAAGCGACACATAAAGAGTGGGTGGTAACGCGAACGGCTACTTTAGGATGGTTGCCTTTGATCCAGCTTGGGATATGTTCACCTGCAGGTAACAACCAAGTGGTTGCACGTTCAGTGGGTTTACGATTACTCCATGAGGCAATTACTTTTTCGCGCATTTCTGGGCTTAAGCCTTGGAGTAAATGTTCAATTTGTGCCACATTTGCTGCCAGTAAAATGACACCTTTTTCAATTGGGCGCTGTTTTAACTTTAAGATTTGGTGAAAGGCTTGCTCATTATAGGGATCACAGCCTAGGCCCCAAACAGCCTCTGTAGGATATGCCAGTACCTGACCTTTTTTGAGACAGGAAGCTGCTTCGGCAACAGAGGTGGTAATCATTTCTCGGCCCTTCATTTGTTTAACAAAGGGCTATTGTGAACCTAATTTGCCCATCCGACAACGTAGGTAATGTCCAGACTGTTGAATCGCATGTCCTAAAAGCTCTAATTCCATCAGCTTTCCTGTTAGCGTTGCAGCATCCATATTCAAATGAATAGACAATTGATCCAGATCTTGACCGACCCAGTCTAATTGTAAATATACCGAAATTAAGTCATCGGGAATGTGTTGTGTTGAGGATGAAATTGCTTGATCAATATTATTCTTTTCAAAGGTGTTGTTTGCAGCTTCGGCTTGCCATTGCGTTGCAAGCGCTAATTCTTCAATCACTTGTTGAGGATGATCAATTAAAATTGCACCATCACGAATCAGTTGATGGCAGCCTTGATGATGTTCACTGTATATATGACCTGGAATGGCAAATATAGTTTTACCTTGTTCTGCAGCTAATTTGGCGGTAATGAGTGAACCACTTTTTAAGGTTGCTTCAGCAACAATCACACCCAAACTTAAGCCACTGACAATACGGTTGCGACGAGGAAAATGGTGCTGTAGGGGAGGAGTAAAGGGTAAGAATTCAGTGATGATGGTACCGTTCTGCTTCAGAATGTCTTGTCGAAGTGTTTGATTAGAACTTGGATAAGTCTGTTCTAACCCTGTGCCCATAACCGCAAGAGTATGTTGGTGTTGTAGTGCAGCACGATGTGCGGCTTCATCAATTCCTTGGGCTAAACCACTACAAATATAAAAGCCTTGTTCACTTAAATAATAGGCAAAGTCATAGGCAACTTGACGTCCATGTGGGCTTGGTTTGCGACTGCCAACGATCGCAACTTGGGGCTGAATCAGAGCTTGAATATTACCTTGACCGAATAACAGTGGTGGCTTGTCCTGATAATGCTGTAGTTGCTGTGGATAGGCGGGATCACATTGAGTGATTACAAAGTCACAATCTTTTTGAATCTGAACAAGGCATTTTTCGAATTGTTGTTGACTCGCATCTTGTTGAAAATCACGAAAGCGTTGTAAGTGATTTTTATGAATCCCCAGCATTTGCCAAGTTTCATATTGTTTTGGATCTAGGGCATGTTGCAGGGAAGGAAAATGCTGCTGAATCTTATAAAAACTCGTGAGCGAGTGCTGTACAAGAAACCACAGGCGAATGTAATCGAGTTGCAGAGGAGTGAGTGCATGAAGCATATAGAGACCTTTTGCCGTCTTCTTTTTATGTTTTTTATTTTTTAAAAATGAAATGAGGCTGTATGTCAGCCTCATTGATGATCCATGTTTAGGATTAGTCGTCCATCAGTGGTGGCTGAATGCTCGCACCAACTTTAATTGGTAATTCACTTTCTAGCACGTATGCGTAACTGAGGTTATCAAATGTTTTGAAGACCATAATGTTGCCGATACGTTGCCCCGGAAGTTGAACACGTTCTTTGGTCTTCGGATCTGTGACGATTTCGCCTTTTTGATTCACGCTAAATACATGACCAGATTGAACGCCTTGTAAACTACCACGGTCAATGGTTACTACACTGTGAATTGCAGCAGTTCCAATAGAGCCCATAACGCGAACAATGCTACCACCAGCAGTCACATTATCTGCATTGGTTGGGTAGAACAATGTTGGCAGCATTGGGTCGTATTCAGGAAGGACACGGTCACCACGACGAACCTCAGCATTGTAAGTGTCAGTCAATTCTAATGTGGTAATGTCATTCTCACCGCGAACAGCAACACCAGAAGCCACTTGAGTGAGCTCTAAACCAGCATTGTATTTTTTACCATTAGCATCAGTGAAAATGTACGGTTCGCCTTCGCGATAAACGGCGTAGCGTTGACCAACTTGCATGCCTTGACCGCGTGCATATACAGTTTGACCTTTGGCAGCCAATACACGTTGATCGGCAGTACCCAGAATATATGGTGTACCTTCAATAGACTCAGGAGCAACGATCATGCTGCGCTCAAGCCATTGCTTGATATATTCTAATGGGATAACAGGAATGGCACTGTTTAATGATTCAACACGAACTTGAGGCTGAAGTTTGGTGCCGCCTGTATAGCGACGAATGATTCCTTCACAGCCATCACCTTCATCTTTACCAATGATCGGTCGACCATTGTAAGTACACATTAATAGGCGGTCGCCTGGGAAAATCCAATGAGGATTTTTAACGTGTTTATTACTTGCCCAGATTTCAGGCCAGCGAACTGGATTTTTTAAAAAGCGTTTTGATATATCCCAAAGCGTATCGCCTTTTTTCACCACATAGACCTGTGGTGCGCCGGCTTTTAAAGAAGGTGGATTGACGTTGCGGGCAGGGGCAGCTTCAGCAACACTGATCATACCCATCCCCACACTTACACACACGGTAAGCGCCAATAATTGCTTTTTAAACCCCAAGGCACTAAAAGTTGGCATGCTGTTAGAAACCATTTAAAGTGTCTATATTCTCACCAATAAAAATGTCTAGTTTATGATGGTTTTTACCATCATGGACTGGATATAAATTAGAGATGTTGATCACTATGTCTGACAAGGAAATTCAAC
>NZ_VPDH01000044.1:0-32052 GCF_013417785.1 Acinetobacter sp. YH12227
TTGTTCCACTTTAGATATTTGTTTAAGATGAGATGTAACTCATTGAAATGTGTCATCATATTCGTCGTCAGAAAACAAGTATTATGCCATTATTTCAATGAGTTATCTTTTTTTGTCGTGTACAAAGAAGTATTTATAAACCTTGAAGTTTTAATCGATTGGCATGTTGGCGATAAACATCAACGGGATCCGGTGCGAAGAGGGCTTTTAGGCCGAGCACTTGATTGACTTCGTCCAAATGATTCCAGTTGTAATTGTCTCGAATCGTTTTACCAAATTTCGCACTGCAACGTGAGACTAAGCCATCGTTATCTTTACCACCATCAATGAGTAGGGCAGTTACTTTTAAGGCTGAATCTAAGTCTAAGATATTGGTAATTTGTCCGACACCGGTAAATGAATAGTTGTAAATTCCTTTCTCAATACTATTACCATCTGCGCAGTTCGATTTAGGCAAGCCGAGCGGGAATGCTGCATTGTATTTTGCCGAACCCGCGAGGGTTAAGCTTGAACCGCCAGCAAGTGAATCGTGTGGATAGCTATTTGGATCCAGCCCTTGTGCCCACGTTATAGCTTTTGATACAAAGTTCACTGCGCCAACCAATGGTCCTTCGATGGGGGTACCTTCAGCTTTTAAAATTAAATCTGCGACAGGAGAGCCTTGATGGGGACCTGCAACACTGGTGAGAGATGCAACGACATCTGGTCGCACACCTGCGACATAGCGAATAGTTGGACCACCGTGACTATGACCAATCAAATTGACTTTTTCTGCTCCGGTAATCGCCCGAATTTCTAAGACTTGTTGCAGTAATTGTTCACCGCGAACTTCAGTCGAGTTAAATGGAGACACACGTGTCGCCCAAACATTAGCACCATTTCGTGCTAAATCAGGCAAAATTTGATACCAATAATCGAGTCCGAAAGAGTCCGTCCCGACAGTAATAAAGCCGCCCATACCATGGTTAAATACCACTGGATATTTCGTTTTTGCATAGCTTGATGTAGCTTTTGCTGTGACTTGTGTTGCTTGGGATGCAGAGACTGACGTGAAGCAAGATGCAGCTAGTAACGCAGTGATGAAAATTCCATATTTCATTTTTTAATACTCACAATAATATTATTTTTAAAGAAGCATAAGGATCAATCACAGGATTGACCTTGGTATTAGTTCAATGATTTCATCTGAGCAGTGATTGAATTAAAGCGGTAGAGCTTAGTAAAGAATGAATATCGCTTTAAAAATAAGGGAATGAATACATTCCCTTAACAGATTGGTTTTATAAGCCTTGTAGTTTTAAACGGTTGGCATGTTGTCGATACAGCGCCACAGGATCTTGTGTAAACAAGCCTGTGAGACCAAACATCATGTTGGCCAGGTCAGTGTGGTTCAGTTTATAACTGTCATTAATGACTTTACCAATATACGCGCTACAACGGGCAACCATACCGTCATTGTCTTTATTGCCATAAGAAAGTGGGCCAAGTTGCATCAAGATTGTATCAATATCTAGTAGGTTGGTGGTTTGTGCCACACCCGTCCATGAATAGTATTGAATCCCTTTGCTATCGACGGGTCTTAAGTTCTTGCTGCAATTTTCTGAAGAGGCCAATACCCCATCTGCCACGGCCGATTTTGCAACTGTACTGTTAAAGGTCGCTGAGCCAGTTTGACTCAGAGACTTCATAGATGCATCAAAATCAATTTTCAGTTCGGGTTTTAGCTGCCCTAATGCGATTAGCGGGCCAACAATATAGTCACCTAAAATGTTAAATGCAGTGCGAGAAAGTTTATTGTCCTGAATATCGTCTGCAACTTTAGAACCATGATATGTGCCCGCAACTCCTGTAATTGAGGCAATATAATCAGGTTTGGTTTGGGCAACATATAGCACCGTTGGCCCACCATGTGAGTGACCAATTAAGTTCACTTTAGGTTTTCCTGTAATGGCGATGACATCTTCAACTTGTGCAATCAGTTGTTCACCACGATAAGCCGTAGTGTTTGCTGGAGATAATTGAGCAGCAAAGACCGTAGAGCCGTTGCGCGCCATGTCTGGTAAAATTTGATACCAATAATCGAGACCGACTGATTCCGTACCAATACGTGACCAACCTAACCAACCATGAACCATTAAAATGGGAAACTTGGTTTTAGCATAGTCTGATTTTGCGGTTTCCTTTACTTGAAGCACACTTGGCTCAGCTTGGGTAGTTGCTGATAAACCGATTGCTAGACCAGCAATGGCAGCAGCAGAGGCCATCTTGGCCGTTTTTACTAAAGTTCGCATAAACATTCCTGTTCTGATGTTGTTGTTTTTTACTTTTTAATAATTTGACGCGTTCTCTCTTTTTTAAACAGCATCTTTGCACTGACAAAGCCAGATCATTGAATTTAGAGAGTTTAAATAAACAAAGATGCCTTCACATTTTTTCATGCTAGCAGTTAAATTCCATGTCATTAGAGGTCACGACGGTTGCTTTGATGACATGTATAAATTTATACAATTGTGCATAAATTTAGGTTGATTACTTAGACTTTGTTATATAAATATTTTTTGAAATGTCTTAAATATGGTTAACAAACAATAACATTGTAAAAAAGGACGCATGGCGTCCTTTTTATAAGTAAATTAATGAAATTTCATGCTTTTTAAAGCATGGAGATTAAAGCCCTTGAAGTTTCAAGCGGTTGGCATGTTGACGATAGAGCGCAACAGGGTCAGGTGAGAAAATACTGCGTAGACCGAAGACCATATTTACTTCATCTAAATGGTTATGATTGTAGTCATCACGAATGACCTGACCGATATGTGTACTACAACGACCGACTAAACCGTCATTATCTTTATTCGCATAAGCTAAGGGCCCAAGCTGAGTAATAATGCTGTCTAGCACATCAAGTACATTGGTCGCTTGCGCTGTACCCGTCCATGAATAGTAATACACACCGTTATCGACTTTAGCACCGGCTTTATTACAGTCATTTGCCATGGCTGTCGTAGGAAATTTAGCATTAAATGCGGCTGAACCTTTTTCACTGATTGCAGTGAGTGATGCACCTACACTGTTTGGCAGGCTTGAGTTGCCTTCAGCCCAAGTAATAATCGGTGCAAGTAGCTGATCGCCTAAAATACCAAAAATAGAATTAATCCCTTTATTGGCTTGGATTTTATCGGCAACTAGAGAGCCGCGATATGTACCTGCAACACCTGTGACGGATGCGACATATTGCGGTTTTACGGCAGCAATATAACGTGTAGTTGGACCACCGTGTGAATGACCAATTAAATTCACTTTAGGTTGACCTGTGATAGCAAGTACATCTTCAACTTGTGCCAGTAGTTGTTCACCACGTACTTCAGTCGATTCAAGAGGAGAGACTTGCGCTGCAAAAGTATTTGCACCATTACGGGCTAAATCAGGTAGGATTTGGTAAAAGTAATCCATACCAAAGCTATCAAACCCGATACGAGTAAAACCAAACATCCCGTGGGTAAACACAATGGGATACTTAGTTTTGGCATAGGTTACTGAACTGTTGGCAGTTACATGCTGTAAACCTGCGGCAGCTTGTGCAGAGGAAATACCAATAAAAGCGGTTGCTGCTACGAGCGCAGAACGCAGTAATCTTTTTTTCTTGTATCGCATTATTTCGTCCTGAAATAAAATAATAACTACATGATCGGATTATTCCGAGAAGGGAAGTTTTCCACCTTGATCATGGACCGTTTCAAAAGTGCTTAAGCGCAATTGATCTTCTTTTGATTTAAAGTGCTGATTACGGAGCTGCTGTACAGCTTGTTGTTTGGCACTATCACTCATATTACTTTTCATGATGCTGTCGCGTTCATCTAAATATTGATTTACATTGCCTTTCCATTCGCTGCGCTGTGTATCCAATGTTTCAAGGCGCTGCGTTGCTTCTGGCCCAACCAAATTTAAACGCATTTGACGAATTTCTTCGCTCGAACCGCCACGGGCTTTAATATCTGCAGTGAGCTTTCTCAGATCATCCAATTTATTGATTTGTTCTAAGCTTTCTTTCCAATCTTCTGGAAGCTCATCAAACAGTTCTTTAAGTTTTTGGGCTTTTTCAGATTCGGATAATTTTTTATCATTGACCACTTCCATACGCTTTAATGTGTATTCGTGGTAGGTATTTTCTTTGCCAAATAAACCTTCAATTTCATAGTTGGAAAAGAACTGCTTACGCAAATTTTGCGTACTGTTATAAATCGCACGGTAATATTGTGGAGATTCTTTGTCTTCACTTGGCGGGACTAAATCGCCCAAACGTTCACGATATTGCATGTAGCGATCCCACAAATCATAAATTTGTGATAAAGCGGGTTCTTTATGACCTTGAGCAATATATGTTTTGAAATCCTTTTTGATTTGATCAATCGACTTCTCACCGTATTGGGTGATGAAATATTCAAAACAATTACGTGTTTGTTCATTCACAATCAGGCGGTTGGAACCATCCATGCTGATTTGGCAGTTTACTTCGGTGTCTTGCTGACTAGCACTAATGAGAGAACCACCTACTGCATTGGGTAAACCCGTTGCTGCTGAAGAGTTCGCTGCGGCACTTTGTTGCTGTTCGATATTGTGTTGTGAATCTTGCTGAGAATCTTTCGGCGCAAGCCAATATATAAATGCGGCTGCCGCAATAATCACAATGGCTAAAATCAGCCAGAGTTTATTTTTTTGCATATCCCAATGCACCTTTTTCCGTTTTAATTGTTTTATGAGTTCTAAATGTGAACTCAATATGACATAAAAGAATGATAAAAACATAGAAAAGTTGTAAACGCTTAGCATGGATTGATACCATGGCGCAGTTCTCTTTTTGCCCTATTTTAGTCATGAAAAAAGCTTCTCCTAAGATTCAGCGTCGTCCAGTACATGGTGTATTTTTATTAAATAAGCCTTTGGGCATTAGCTCGAATGCTGCATTACAAAAAGTGCGTTGGTTGTATCGAGCACAAAAAGCAGGACATACAGGTGCGCTAGATCCATTAGCCTCAGGTTTATTACCAATTTGCTTAGGTGAAGCAACAAAGTTTTCGCATTTTTTATTGGATTCGACTAAACGTTATAAAACCACCGTTTTTTTAGGTCATAGCACCACGACTGGCGATGTTGAAGGTGATGTATTGTTAGAAGCGACTGTGCCGGCTTTAACTGAAGCGTCGATTCGTGAAGTTTTAGCTCAGTTTATTGGGGACATTCAGCAAGTACCACCCATGTATTCGGCATTGAAAAAAGAAGGTCGTCCTTTATATGAGTTAGCACGTCAGGGTATTGAAATCGAGCGAGAAGCACGTCCGATCACTATTTATGATATCAACTTATTATCATTTACTGAGAATAGTATTACACTTGATATCACTTGCTCGAAGGGTACATACATTCGAGTCTTAGGTGAAGATATTGCTAAAGCATTGGGTAGCTTTGGTCATTTGACATATTTACACCGTATTAAAACTGGTCATTTTGACCTCATCCCAAGTTATACCATTGAATATCTTGAAAGCTTAACTGAAGTTGAACGCGAAGAACTGTTACTGCCGGTGTACGCACCTGTCGATCATTTTCTCAAAGTTCAAGCGCCTGAAGGCCGAGCTGAATTTTTCAGTCGCGGTATGGAAAGTAATATTGAACATGAAGCCGAAGCACAAGTTTTGGTATTTGATGGCGAACGTTGCTTAGGCCTGGCAGAAATTACAGACCGTAAACGTTTGGTTCCAAAACGTGTGTTAAATCTTGAAAGCTAATCCAGCATCACGCTAATTTAGAAGTAATCCCATGGACATTGAAATTATCTTAAGCCTTCTGTTTTTTGCATTTTTTGCAGGTGCAATTGATGCAGCAGTCGGGGGCGGAGGACTAATTCAAATTCCAGCCATTATGAATGCCATGCCGCAGTTGTCTCCAGCGACGGTTTTTGGCACCAATAAATTATCGTCTATTTTTGGTACGGCTTCAGCTTCTTATAGCTTTTTAAAGAAAGTGAAATTGCGCTGGAAATTGCTAGCAGTGATTGCGACTTGCGCCTTTGTTGCATCCTTTGCGGGTGCAGCATGCGTGTCGATGGTACCCAAAGAAATTTTACGTCCATTCGTTTTGGTTATGCTCATCGTGATTGCGATTTATACTTTTACCAAAAAACAATTTGGTCAGGTACATGTCCGACAAGAACTCACGCCTAAAATATTAGTTCTCGCTGCTGTAGGCAGTCTAGCGATTGGTTTCTATGATGGTATTTTCGGCCCAGGTACAGGTAGTTTCTTTATCTTCTTTTTTATTCGCTATTTGCAAGCGGACTTCTTGCATGCTTCTGCATTATCTAAAGTGGCGAACTTAACCACCAACTTGGCTGCCTTGAGTTTCTTTGCACCGGCAGGGCATGTACTGTTTGCTATTGGCGCGATGATGGCGGTTACTAATATTTTAGGTTCCATAGTTGGGGTACGAGCAGCATTAAAATACGGCAGTGGATTTATTCGTATTCTGTTTTTAATTTTAGTCAGTATTTTAATTGTACGTTTGGGCTATCAAACCTTTACCGGACAGGCTTGAACAAATCTTAACAGAGCGTAGCTGAATTCTGTTGCTGAAGCGATTAGTATGAAAAATAAGCGACTCGGTTGAGTTGTGGATAATAATTAAATTTCATATTGCATAATTAGCTAAGCATCAGAGGTCATCATTACAATGAATATATTTGAAGCTCTACGCCAAAGTCATGAAAAACAACGTGAACTTGCTGAAAAACTCATTCAAACCTCAGGGGATACACCTGAACGTCGAGACTTATTTGAGCTGCTCAAAAATGAGTTATTTGCCCATGCCGTTGGCGAAGATCGTTATTTTTACATCCCGTTGATGATGAGCGATTCCGGTCTAAACATCACTCGTCATGCGTTGGCGGAACATCATGAGATGGATGAATTATTAGAGCAACTGACGGAAACTGAATTTAGTAATCCAGGTTGGTTGGCGATTGCGAAAAAATTATCTGAAACGGTACATCATCATTTGCAGGAGGAAGAACACGGCTTTTTTCAGCAAGCAGGTAAAATCTTAGATGAAAAGCAAAAGGAAAGTTTAGCCAAACAATATTTGGCGGAATATAAGAAATACAAGAAAGCAGATAAAGACAGTTTGACGGGCTAAACGCAAGTGAAGCCTGAAGACGAATGCAAAATCAAAAAAAAAAGACGGCAGAGGCCGTCTTTTTGTTTCAACTATAAATATAAAAATTTAGTCTGATACGCTGCTCGGAGTATTGCGAGAGGAACGTAAAGTCACCCCGACGGATGCCAACATAATGCAGATTAAGGCCACCCATTGCCACGTCCCAATATTTTCGCCAAGCAGAACCATACCTGTAATTGCAGCTAATGCAGGCGACAAACTCGATAAAGTCCCATAACTAAGTTTACTGAGGATTTTTAACGCTTTTAAATCCAGTGCATAAGGTATGGCCGTGGCTAAAATCGCAATTAATAAGGCTTTCGGCCAATATTGGGTATCTAGTAGGGCGGGTGCATTGTTATATAGTCCAATCGGGAGCAAGGTCAGTGCGGACAGTGTGATGGCAATCGTTAGCGCATGCATACCAATATTTTGATGTACCACTTTTTGTCCAAAGTAAATATAGAATGCCCAACAGAGTCCCGCTGCTAAGGCACAGGCTGCCCCAAGTATTGAGAAATTACCATCATGAGCTTGTGCCCAAGGCACCATCAAGGCAATACCTAAGATGGCTAAAAAGACCCAAATATAATCACTGCGGTTTTTAATGGATAATAATGCCAGACCCAAAGGCCCAATAAACTCTAAGCCCACGGCAATGCCTTGTGGCAATTTACCCAGTGACATATAGAACAACACATTCATCAAACAGAGTGCCGAGCTATAGCAGAGCAGATCACGCCATTTTAAAAAAGACAGCCGTTTTAAAATGTGCCATGAACGAAACATTAAGCAGATAATAATTGAAGCAAAACAGAGTCGTAAAATGGTCACGCTGAGCGGATCAAGCACCAAAAATAATTGCTTGGCGAATGATGCACTGATTTGATAGGAGATCATGGAAAGTACCATGAAAACGACTGCTAATAATTGTGAGTTTGGCATGCGGCACGCTGTGGTGGGGGGAACAAAGTACCCCAATTTTTAATTCTGCTCAGTATAGCGGTTAATATTGAGTCATTGAGTTTTTTCAGGTGTCGAAATGCAATTTGCAGGTTTTGAATTTAAAAAAATTGAATATAAAAAATCGTCTTTAAATCGCCACCATTTTTAAATTCAAAATAAAAAATGGAGATATTTTCAAAAGATTAAGGCTGTTTGAATTTAAATTCGTTTGGCCTTTTGCGTGGTATAAGTACAGCCAATCGAAGCACTGATAATCACTGCCAATGCCAACCATTGTGTCCATAACAATTGTTCATGCAAAAAGATAAAACCCGAGAGAGCGGCAACAGCGGGTTCCAAACTCATGAGTGTACCGAAACTCAACGCAGTCATGTTACGTAGCGCAATCATTTCTAGGGTAAAAGGTAAAGCACTGGCTAGGGTCGCAAGTGCAATAAAATACAGCAGACTACTTGGCTCAAACGCCTGTGCCGGCATACCTGCAAAGAGTGCGATGGGCATCAAAACACACATGCCGACGAACATGCCTAAGCAAACGGTATGATTGCCTGAGACCCCTGACGGTTTTTGACCTGCCACGATATAGAGTGCCCAACAAGCACCTGCACCGAGGGCAAGAAAGATCCCAATTGGGTCAAGACGTTGTGCTGCTTGATCAAATGGAAACAGCAAAATTAGGCCTAGAATTGCAAGGCCGACCCAGACGAAGTCGAATTTTCGTCTTGCTGCCAATAGTGCAACACTTAAAGGGCCAATAAATTCAAACGACACGGCAATGCCGAGAGGTAGGCGATCAATGGACAAGTAAAACAGCATATTCATGCCTGCAAGAGCACAGCCATAGCTGATAATTGCAGACCATTTGACTTGTTTAAAATTGATTTTCCAAATTTTAAAGATGATCGCCAAGATTAATGCACCGAGCAGTAAACGCATCGCGGACACGGTCAGGATGGGAAACTGACCAAACAGGTACTTGGCGAAAGAACCACTGCTTTGCATACTGATCATTGCAATAAGCAAGATCAGTGGTGCTTGTAGGGCAGGGGTAATTTTAAAATTTGGCATAGACTAAATTTGTTTCGATGACTCGAATAGCGGGAGATTGGCAAAAGCCAGATTTTAAAAGTCTACTACAATAAAAAAACCACAGCCCGAAGGCTGTGGCTTCAGTGTCTAATTAAATTAGAACAATACGCGAACGCGGATGGTACCTTCCACTTCGTGAAGAGTATCCAAAGCTTCTTTAGATGCAGTTGCATCAACGTCCATCACAAGATAACCCACATCGCCTTTGGTCATTAAAGACTGACCAGAGATGTTGATACCGTGTTCAGCAAACAAGTTGTTGATTTTTGAAAGAACGCCCGGTACGTTTTTGTGGATATGAAGTAAACGGTGTTTGCCTTCAGTCAACGGTAACGCGATTTCTGGGAAGTTCACTGCAGATAAAGTCATACCTTTATCAGAGTAAGCAACGAATTTTTCAGCAACTTCAAGACCGATGTTTGCTTGCGCTTCCATGGTAGAACCACCCACGTGAGGCGTTAAAATCACGTTGTCTAAGCCACGAAGTGGAGAAACAAATTCTTCACCGTTTGCTTTTGGTTCTTTCGGGAATACGTCAACCGCAGCACCTGCAATGTGACCAGATTTGATCGCATCTGCAAGGTCTTCAATGATTACACATGTACCACGTGCAGCATTTAGGAAGATTGCGCCTTCTTTCATTTGAGCAAATTGCTCTTTACCGAAGAAGTTACGTGTAGATGGAACGTCAGGAACGTGTAAAGAAACCACGTCTGCATTCGCAAGAAGTTCACCCATAGAACCGACTTGACGTGCATTACCCATTGGAAGTTTAGTTACTGCATCGTAGTAAATAACGTGCATACCTAAACCTTCTGCAAGTACAGAAAGTTGTGAACCGATCGAACCGTAACCCACAATACCTAAAGTTTTGCCACGAGTTTCAAATGAACCAACTGCAGATTTGTTCCAACCACCACGGTGAGTTGAAGCAGATTTAGCAGGAACACCACGAAGTAATAGAATCGCTTCAGCAAGTACAAGTTCAGCAACCGAACGTGTATTTGAGTATGGTGCGTTAAATACTGGAATACCACGAATCATGGCAGCATTTAAGTTCACTTGGTTTGTACCGATACAGAAACAACCCACAGCAATCAGTTTATTCGCCGCTTCAAAAACTTCTTCAGTTAATTGAGTACGTGAACGAATACCAATGAAGTGAGCATCTTTAACCGCTTCTTTCAACGCTTCACCCTCAAGCGCAGTTTTACGGTAATCAATGTTGGTGTATCCAGCAGCATTTAGTGTGTCGATTGCGTTTTGGTGAACGCCTTCTAATAACAAGAAACGAATTTTATCTTTAGGCAAAGAAAGATGTTGGCTCATTACGGCTCCGCTACAAAGGCCAAATTTAGTGGCGATATAATAGCATAGGAAAAAGCCCTATATACATTTCCTTTATGACGGCTGTGTCAGGTATTTTGGCGAATTATGTGTCAAAACTTGTCGCTTGCGGTCTAATTAACTGCGTAATATTTCTAATGACATTTCAAAAACACGTTTTTCTTTCGGTTTTGTCAAAAAAACGCAGTTATAGCTTATAATGGTGCGGCTCAAATTTCGCTTGGCCTATTCATGGCCTATTTGATGCACTCAGTTTCAGGCTTTTTCCCTTGAAATATGCGGATGCCGCAATTTTGACTGAATCAGGTCTGGACCTTTAAAACTTGTTTACTTCTTGCAAGGTCTGAAAACGATGAATGCTCCAGTCGCTTTAACCCCAGAGTTATTAACCCAATTGACCGCTATTGTTGGCGAAAGCCGTATTAAAACAGATGCGGATAGTCTCCAAAATTGGGGTCGTGACCATACTAAGCACTTCGATCCAAATCCTTCGGTCGTCGTTTTCCCTTCAAGCACAGAGCAAGTTCAACAAATTGTTAAGCTGGCAAACCAATTTAATGTCGCGATTACCCCAAGTGGCGGTCGTACAGGTTTATCAGCAGGTGCTGTGGCTGCCAACGGTGAAATCGTGGTGAGCATGGACAAGATGAACCAAATCTTGGAATTCTTCCCAGCTGACCGGATGGTGCGTGTACAAGCAGGTGTAGTGACTGAACAACTTCAGAATTATGCTGAAGAACAGGGCATGTATTACCCAGTCGATTTTGCATCTTCAGGTTCATCACAAATTGGCGGTAACATCGGTACCAATGCCGGTGGTATTAAAGTGATTAAATACGGCATGACACGTAACTGGGTGTTGGGCATGACGGTTGTTACAGGTAAAGGTGACATCCTGCGCTTGAACAAAGGCATGATCAAAAACGCGACGGGTTATGCGCTGCAACACTTATTTATTGGTGGTGAAGGCACTCTAGGTTTAGTGACTGAAGCTGAAATCAAACTTGAACGTCAACCACATGACTTACAAGTGTTGGTGTTGGGTGTGCCTGACTTTGATGCGATTATGCCGGTACTGCATGCCTTCCAAAAGAAAATTGACTTAACAGCATTTGAGTTCTTTGGTGAGCTTGCAATGCAAAAAGTTTTGGACAATGGTCATGTACAACGTCCATTTGAAACACCATGTCCATTCTATGTCTTACTTGAGTTTGAAGCACCATTTGAGCCGATTATGGATGCGGCAATGGAAATCTTTGAACATTGCATGGAACAAGGTTGGGTGCTTGATGGCGTAATGAGCCAAAGCCTAGACCAAGTACATAACTTGTGGCGTTTACGTGAAGACATTTCAGAGTCGATTGCTCCATTCACACCATACAAAAATGACATCTCAGTTCTAATTACACATGTTCCTGCATTTATTAAAGAAATTGATGCAATTGTGGAAGCGAACTATCCAGACTTTGAAATTTGCTGGTTCGGTCATATTGGTGACGGTAACTTGCATTTAAATATTTTGAAACCTGCGGACTTAAGTAAAGATGAATTCTTTGCAAAATGCCAAGTGGTGAATACATATGTATTTGAAACTGTGAAAAAATATGACGGTTCGATTTCAGCAGAACATGGCGTGGGTATGACTAAAAAGCCTTACCTCGATTACACACGTTCAGCAGAAGAAATTGAATACATGAAAGCTTTGAAGAAAGTATTCGATCCAAACGCAATTATGAACCCAGGTAAATTATTTGATCTTTAATCTTTAAAGTTCATACAAAACGCATCTTCGGATGCGTTTTTTTATAGCTGTATTTTTGAAATGGCACTCATTAAGGATCAGAGCTTCTTTCACCAATTTATGGATTTCATCGCTTCTTTACATTGCTTTAATAGTGTTATGAATAAAAAATCTGCATGATATTGCAGTAAATAATGATTTTTAGGTTGGCTTATGTATCGTCTAATTGCAGTTTCAGCACTTTGTGTGGGGATTTTGTCGGGGTGTGCCACTACACAAAAAATCGTATCTAAAGTGGGTTCGTCAGATACGCCATTAAACCAAGTATTAAAGGATCGTCCTGATTTACGTAAAGAATTATCGACCGTTGAAATCCGTCAATACTTTAACCGTGTGGAATCGCCAAATGCGGGGCAGGTTAAAGTGACTGAAACGGGTTTAATGGATGATTCTGTTCGCTCTATTCGCACCATTTATAACTTTAAATTGGTGGATGGGGTTTGGCAGCGTGTAAGCACGAAGAAGGAGTATCAGTGTCAACGTGGGAAAAATACTAAGACTTTCCAGTCGGCGAAGTGTCCTTAAATTATAAAAAGTTAAGGTCTAAATTTCTTATTAAATGTTCAGCATGACGGGGTCATTTCATTTTAAATTCGATGATTGGAGCTCGTAGCTACTTTTGTTTCGGCAAAAGTAGCAAAACCATCTTTCATCCGCAAAACTCGTCAAATACCATCTTCAATTGTGTAGATCGCAGAAACTTTACATATTGAATGTGTCCTGACTCGGACAGTTGCGGATGAGTTTCCGCGTATCCTAATTTTTCATCCTCAACATAGAATATTCAATCCTAAAAATTTTCTCGTGAGTTCGTATAGTTTTTAATAATATAAGACCGAATTCACATCATTATTAGATTTCAAATTTATGATGAAAACCCTCGCGTTTATACACGTCAATGACTCAGGTTCACCCGTTGGTGACTTTGCACCAGTGACTTCAGTATTTTCCCATTATGAATTGGGTAATACCGTTTCGCCTTTTTTACTGCTCGACCATTTAGGGCCTGGGGTGCTGAAACCAACCAAACTGAAAAAAGGCGTGCTGGAACACCCACATCGAGGGTTTGAAACCGTCACATTGGTGTTAAAAGGTGAACTTGAACATCATGATACGACTGGCGGCGGTGGAGTCATTGGTGAGGGCGATGTGCAGTGGATGACTGCTGCTTCAGGCATTCAACACGAAGAAGTCTTTAGCCAAGCCTTTGCACAGCGGGGCGGAGCATTTGAAATATTGCAACTTTGGGTCAATCTGCCAGCCAAAGATAAAATGAACCCTGCACGCTATCAGAGCTTAACCAAAGCCAGTATTCCAAAGGTCAATTTAGCCCAAGATGCCGGTTATGTACGGATTATTGCAGGGCAATATTTAACAGCCCAAGGCCCCGCAGAAACACATACACCCATGCAAGTATTTGATGTCTTTGTCAGAACAAATCAAAGCATCACCCTGCCTGCACAAGAAGGGGATACCACACTTGTGTATTTACGTTCGGGCAAGCTGAAATTTACTGAAACAGATGAACAGTTAAATGCACAGCATATGGCAGTCATGTCGGGCCAAGGAGAAAATGTCGAATTGATGGCAGTCGAAGATAGCCACATTTTGTATCTATCGGCGCAGCCTTTAAATGAACCCATCTATGGGCGAGGCTATTTTGTGATGAATCATTTTGCTGAAGTGATGCAAGCTTATGATGACCTAAAACAAGGTCGCTTTATCCAAAAAGCAGACAATGAAAAATCATAAAAGGGGTAGTATAAAAAGACCAATACAACGCAAGCAAACACTGTTAAAATAGTCGTACGCAAACCGACAGATCGGTTCGTTGAAGTTCATTTTATCTCTATCTAGCGTCTTGTGAATACGACGCACATATGGCGGATACGCCGCAAATTCATTTTTAAAATTAATATTACAGTGCTCGTCATTGGGCTGAAGTATCTCTCCCGCTTTGTCATTTCAAGCTTGACCACGCACATTTGATATATAGATAACAATGCAAAACGTACAAACCACAAAATTAAGTCGTGCCACCTTAATGTTTCCCTTGGCACTGGTTTTATTTGAATTTTCTGTCTATATCGGAAACGACTTAGTCCAACCTGCCATGCTTGCGATTACTCAAGAGTTTGGCGTGAGTAGTTCATGGGCACCGTCGTCGATGTCCTTTTACTTACTGGGTGGTGCGTGTGTCGCTGCGATATTAGGGCCCTTGTCAGATCGATTAGGTCGTAAAAAAGTCCTATTGGGTGGTGTAGCGTTCTTTAGCTTATGCTGTTTAGCGATATTGCTCACACATAATATCGAAAGCTTTTTAACGTTGCGTTTTTTACAAGGTTTTGGTTTATCCGTTATTTCTGCTGTGGGCTATGCTGCCGTTCAGGAAACTTTTGAAGAGCGTGATGCCATCAAAGTCATGGCGATCATGGCCAATATTTCACTACTAGCGCCACTGATCGGACCCGTCCTCGGTGCCTTTATGATTGATCACGTGTCATGGCATTGGGGCTTCATAGGAATCGCATTTCTATCTTTTCTGAGTTGGTTTGGTTTAAAAGCCAAGATGCCGACTCAGCACATCAGCATTCCAAAGCAACCGGTGGGTTATATTATCGATGACTTTAAGCAGGTGTTAAAAAACAAACGCTTTTTGGCACTGACTTTGGGCCTACCGATGGTGGCAATGCCTCTGATGTTATGGATTGCGCTATCTCCGGTGATATTGGTGGAACAGCTAGGACTGAGTAGCATGCAATACGGCATGGCACAGTTTCCCGTTTTGGGCGGTCTGATCCTCGGTAATATTGTTCTGATTAAAATCATCGATAAACTGCCATTAGGTCAGTCGGTGATGATCGGGCTACCTTTGATGTTACTCGGGACGAGCCTCGTGGTTATTGGGACGATGACTGAAAGCTATTTTCTGACATTTCTCATACTTGGCATGAGCTTGGTCAGTTTTGGTGAAGGGATTAGCTTTTCTGTGCTCTATCGTTTTGCCTTAATGTCGTCTGAAATGTCGAAGGGCACAGTAGCTGCAGCAGTATCTGTGATCATGATGCTGACGTTCTTTGCCGTGATCGAAATCGTGCGCGTGCTATATGAAAACTTTGGACTTTGGGCATATAGTTTGGCGGGTTTTACCCTCATTATCTTGTGGTTCAGCCTACCACGCTTGGTGGTGCGAGATATTATGCGACAACGTAAATTGACGGGTAAATTTTAAATTCGAGTTCATGCCATCATAGAAAAAGCCCGATGCTGAGTAGAACAACATTGGGCTTTTTTACTTGTTGTAGAAATTCTTAATTTGAAGTTGCAGGTTGTTCTGCATTTTTTAATTTACGATCGAAAATAAATGGACCAAAAGGCAAAATCGATGCAATCAAGCCCATTAGAAATATGCTGAGCGACCATTTTTGCTTTTCACAGACCACAAATAGCACCACTAAGAAAGCGATGAATAGAACACCATGTCCCATCCCGACATATTTCACTAATATCGGGTTGCCCATTAGGTATTTCATTGGCATCGCAATAAACAACAATAACAGGAACGAAATGCCTTCCAGCAGGCCTACAAAACGTAAGGTCTTGATATTCATGTGCAGTCTAAATTCAAAGTGATTTAAGTCTTGAGTGTACCTGAAAGCATAGCAGGAACGAAGCGTTCCTGTTGAAATAATTGATCCACATATTGAATCTAAGTAAATGTTTTTAAAGTTAATTCTGAGTAATCTACTCGGATTAATGATCTAGACTGGCAAGCGCTTCATCAACCGAACCTTGATCAAATTCATAATTACAGCCGAGTAAAATCATTGGGCTTTTTCCGGTCATTTCAGACAAGCTCAATTTGTGATTCACAGCATGAAGTTCATCGGTTTCTGCTTCAGTCCGCAATATTTTTTCACCACGGAAAAATGGCAAACCAGCAAACATAGAATGCTGTTCAATACCATATTTTTGCGCAAGTTTTTTCACATCGGCTTGGCGATAGATCGCGAATACTGCATTGGAAGACAGGCCAATTTCTTGTGTCGGCATGCCAAAAAATTCAACAGCTTGCGTATTTTTATAGATATAAATAAACGGTTGATGTGGGTCGTCAAGACGTTTCCAACCTAATTTTGGTAAATCTTCTTCGTAGTTAGAAAGTGCCTGATGGTAATGATCATAGTCAGACTGACATTCTAAAACTGGTTTTAACTCACTTTCGATCGGTGCAGCCACTGCATTTGTGACGACAAAAGCAGTAGAAGCTAAAGCCACAGAAATGCATGCGTTTTTAAAATTAAAGTTTAAAAAGGACATCATTATTTTCTCTATTCGGCCTATTAAAATTACGGGTCTATCCATTACAACATTCTATTTAATTTCAGCACGAATTAATTGTGTTCTGAGTTGAATTAACTCAGGCAAGGTTTCAAGTAATAAACTGATTTGTTTGAGCACCAGTTGCAGGTGATTAGACAATATTTCTTCAGCATTGAGTGTTTGAATTTCGAAAAGTTTTTGCTGAATACGCGCTGTATCTAAGGGCTTTTTTTGCAGCAGAACGTCATCCAAAGTCTGTTGGCACCACTGTAGTAGGTCTAGCACTTGGGCATCTTGTACTTGTTCACGATGGCTGCCTAAGGCTGAAATATAACTGAGCTGACTATGGCTATAAACCAAATAGCGAAAGGCGTGTTGTATTAGGTTCTGGTCAGGATCAGGTTCCGTACTTAAACTGGAAATCATGCTAGATAATTCAGTCTGGGCATTATGCGCTGAACGACGTGCACGTCGATAAGCAATGCTGTTGGTTTTACCTTGTAAATATTGCTCGACCACGGCATCAAAATAATTCAGCGTCGCGCATGAGCTTTTTTCAATGGTTTTGGAAATATTACGGAAATCCCAATCTGGCCAAATTGTATTTACGGCAACCCATGCAATTAAACAACCAATGAGGGTATCCATAATGCGCGGTAAGATCACAGCATACCCTGCGCCTTTTAAATTGAAAATCAACAAAACCATCAGCGTTGCCATTAAGGTTGCCATGGCATATTTCTTTGCACTTAAGTAGAAAAAGCACACCCCAAAAATAATGGTGAGAAATAATTGTCCTTCTACACTGGGCACAAAGTATAAAACAGGAATGCCAAGTAACACGCCTAATAAGGTGCCTAAGGTACGCATTTTGAGACGGCTTTTGGTCGCGAAATAACGCATTTGGCAGACGAATAAACTGGTTAATAAAATCCAGTAACCGTTCTTAGCAAAGGGCAATAATGAAATGCCATAACCGACGGTAAAAACGATAGCGATGCGTACTGCATGACGAAACAGCGCAGACTCAGGACTGAGATGTTGTTTAAGTTTGAGCCATAAATCATGCCAGCCATGAATATCATCATCGAGTAAATTGAGGTTATCGACATGTTGTTGATAATGTAGCTGTTGCTGACTGTCTAAATCATTTAAATGGTTAAAACGTTCTTGAACGCTGTCTAAATTACTTAAGATCAGTTGCAGGTTTTTAACTTCAATATTTTGTGGATTGGTTTCAACCCATTCTTGCATAGATGTATGTAAATTATTAAGTGCTTCAGCTGCAATAGGATTTGGAAGGAATACTTCGCGCTGCAGAATACAACGTGCCAATTGCTGACAAGCTTGAGCTTGCAGACGAATATTTTTTTGAAAGCGAAAAATTAAATCGGTACGGCTAAAATTTTGCTGAATATGTTCATAGTGTAAATAATTTGCACTCGCCTGTTCGTGAATATCTTGTGCCAAGAAATATAAATTGAGCCAGTAAATCGTATTTTTATTGGCACGAGATGCCTTTAAGCGGGTTAAAAGCGAAGCTTTGGTGGTGTTAAAGATTTGCACAACCTCACTATTTTTGAGCGATAACTCATATAAGAGCGTTTCGACATTATTGGTATTGTCAGGGTCGAATAAGCGGGCTTTGGCATTGAGCACATCGGCTATTTGTAAAAAGCAACGTGATAAATTGTCTTGAACAGGTAGGCTGGGCTTAATTAAATAAAATACAATGGCCGTGAGTCCATACCATAACACCCCTAAAACAAAGCATAAGGGTTGAAAATACCAATCTTGATATTCCCCTAAACCGAACATGGTATAGATAGAGAGCAAGATTGTACCGAAGGAAATGACGGCATAACGTTGTCCCAATGCACCAAGTAAAATAAAGCCTGCACTGGATAGCGATAGGTAGAGAATAAATAAAAATTTATAGGGATAAAGAAAATCTAAAATACTGCTGACGCTAAAAAATAAGATACAGACGTAGCCGAGGTTACGTAGTCGAATACTGAGTCGGTCATCAAAATCGGTCAGGGCTGTGGCAATCGCACCTAAAGTCACAGGTACAATCAACTGATGCAAACCTAAAAAATACAAACCTAAAGTCGTGCCTGAAAGAACGATGCAGATTTGTAGGCAATACATTACGATTGCACTGGATTGAAATTGCTGAAACCACGAAAGACGACTGCTCACGGTTGAGGAATTGCTCATCATTATTTTTGGTTTTAGCCTGAGCTTTTTTGTATGAACTGTCAATTTTTATTCAATGTAGATTAGCAATAAAAAAGCGGACTTAAAGTCCGCTTTTCATCGCTTTTTTTGAGCAAAATTATTTGATTACACCGCAGGCAATACGGTCACCACCACCGCCTAATGGTTTTGGATGATCTGAGTAATTATCACCGCCGGCATGCACCATAATGGCTAAACCTTGCACATCAGCCAGTTTTAAACGTGGGGCAATCAGAGACACTTTTGCTGTACCATTGGTTTCGACTTGAAGGATCGGTAAGTCACCTAAGTGACCTGTAATCGGTGTACCGTGGTTAGGCGCAGATTTCGGGTTGAAATGGCCACCTGCAGCAAGTGCAGCACCCATTTTCCCATCTTTCTCTGCCGGTGCGCATGAGCCTTTTTCATGGATGTGGAAACCATGTGGGCCTGGAGGTAATTGGGTTAAATTAGTTTGAATAACCAAGCCCGCAGGACTGTCGAGTAATTGAATTTGCCCAATATTTTGTCCAATGCCTTGTGCACTCACTGCATTTACAGTCACTGATTTTGCATTGAGGCTGGTTGCGGGTGTGGTGCTCGCACAACCAGTAAACATAGCCGCTGAAAGTGCTGCTAAAGCACCGAATCGAGTAAAAGATGCCATATGATCATCCTGTCTGTTCTTGTTGGTTAAAACCATTGAAGCAGAAGCGCAAACAGGATGACAGTTGATTTAAGTATTTGATTGTAATATTTGTTTAATCTTTATACTGAACTTTATTTGTCGTTCCTGTCATCTAATGGCTCTAAATCATGTGCCAGTGTGGCTTTCGGCATCATCACCGGTTCAATTTTGGTTTCATGTAACCATTCACGCCAAATCGCCAATAAAACAGCCAAAATGACTGGGCCTATAAATAAGCCAACCAATCCGAAGCTCGCAATACCGCCCAATACACCGAACATAATCAGTAAGAACGGGATTTGAGTTGCACCAGAGATAACTAATGGACGAATCACATTATCAGCAGTACTGACAATACAGACACCCCATGCCATCACACCAATGGCTTCAATGGTTTGACCTTGTGAGAACAACCACAATGACACAGCCGTATACGAAATTGGAGGGCCAAAGGGGATAAGCGCCAACATAAATGTGATGATGGTCAAGAGCATTGGATTCGGTACGCCTGCTACAAAATAGCTAAGGCCAGCAAGAAATGCTTGGGCAATGGCGGTGAGACCAATACCATATACCACCGCGCGGGTTGTATCTGAAATGGTAGAAAGATAATGATGAATTCGAGGGCCGATCACCATTTCAAGCGCTTTACTGACCTGACTTAAAATGGTTTGGCCATCACGATAGAAGAAAAACAAAGACATGACCGCAAAACAAAGTTTAAAAATATTTTTGCTGACTTCGCTAAATAAAACCTTACCGTAATTAAGATGACCTTGAATCCAAATCTGTACTGATTGAATGATGCTGTTTGGATCATCATTTAGTTCACGTAACGTGCGACTGACTTCTTTGCCAATAAAAGGCAATTGGCGTACGAAATCTGGCACATTGAAATGGCCTGAAAAAACCTGTTTCTGTAGTTCAAAATACAAATTACGACCTTCATGTTGCAGCAGAAAGATCGCAAAAATAACTGGCAAGCCGACCACCAACATGAACAGTAAAAGCATTAAGGTTGCACTGAGGGTTGCACGTTCACCACAGAATCGGTGTACCGACTGATATAAAGGCCAAGTCATATAGGCAATGATGGCTGCCCACACCACAGGCACAATAAAGTATTTGAGTACGCTAAAGCTCAAAAAAATCAGGATAAAAAATAATCCAAACAACAAGACTTTTTGTAATGTAGGTGCGAACGTTGGCAAAGAATTCTCTGATTTTCTAATCACGGTTAGTCCAATCTTAACTGAAAAAAAAGCTCCCGAAAACGAGAGCTTGTTAAGTTATGGTGAATATCTTTCAGGCAATTTTGGCTTGAAGTTGACAATGAAATATAAAATTAATGAAATCTGTGGTTAAAACCACTCTGTTTCGTCTTCAATAATGGCATTAAGTACAGGTTGCCATTGCTGTTGCATGCCTAAATACACTTTTTGGGTTTTATCAAAAACAGTTAAACCTTGCATGGCCAATTGACCATATGCGGTACGCTCAGAAATCCAAGCAACGGGCTGTTGTTCAATCTTATTGAAAAAATCTTGAATTTCTTTCGAGTTTGCAGAATTTGGTTTAACCCGATTGGCCAATAATAAAATTTGGACTTTGCCTTTACGAATGCGTTTAATGTCTTGTAAATGCTTTAAGAAACGACGCGTTGAGTCAATATCAAAAAAAGAAGGCTGCAATGGGGTGATAATCGCATGTGCTTCATTGACCAATTGGTCGGCATGTTCACCGGACAAAGCACCCGGTGCATCAATAATTAAATATTCAATGCCTTTGGGTACTTCACCAATAGATTTTTCATGACGCCAGTCAAGACTTTGAATCGGCGCTGCGGACTCGGGTCTTTGCTTTAACCACTGCCGTGCAGATTTTTGGTTGTCGGCATCGGCCAGCGCAACTTTATAGCCTTTTTGTGCAAGGGCTGAAGCTAAACTGATAGCGGTAATGGTTTTTCCGCATCCACCTTTTTGATTAGCAATTAAGATCGTTTTCATTGGCCTAAATAGATTTTATTCTGCTCAGCTCTAGCATATCATTCTTTAATGCGAGGAATATGACAACACACTAAAGTCTCAAATTTTTCATCTCATTATGTAATTTTCGATTTAAAAAAATCAGGATCAATCAATGTCTGTCTGGATGGCCATGTTAATTGGCGCATGTATTGGGGTTGTGATAACCACCATTATTTTAAGTAGCAGTCGCAATGGACGGATTAAAGCGGAATATGAACAATATATTGCAGAGCTTGAATTAGAGCATCAACAAGCTTTAGCTCATGCACAGAAGCGCAGTGTGAATACCAGTCGTGCTGTCTTGAAAGGTAGAATGGCGGAGCAACTTGCTCCGATTCTGCCTGAGTTCCAATATTTACCGAGTGATGCCAAGTTTTTAGGTGATCCAATCGATTATGTGGTGTTTGATGGTTATACCGACTTCCGCGATGGTGACGGTACAGCTGAAGATATTGAAGTGGTCTTGATTGATATAAAGAGTGGTGGGGCGCGATTAACCAAAGGCCAGCAAGCCATTGCTCAAGCGATTGAGGAAGGGCGCATTCGTTTTGAAACCATTCGCATTGATTTTGATGATGTGTAAATTATTTTAATGTACAGCACGGGTTTGGGATTAATTTTTAGTTTGGAATAAATGGAATTAAATCAATGGAAAAACTATTCGCAGCCGCCGCGTTATTTGGTCTATTGCTTTGGGTCTGGGCGGAGTTTTTTCGTGCGATTCCAAATTTTGAACAAGTTGGGGTGCTGAAAAATTTTCAGCTCACGACCAAAGAGGAGATTCAAGGGCGATTCACTGTTTTAGATAAAAGATACTACAGTGCAGGTCACCGCTTGTTACATCCAGCAGCACCAACCGTAGTTGGTGGTTTTCAAGACCTCGCTTATGTCAGCAATATTGACCTACTACTGAGCCAAAATCAGCAAAGTTATCAAACCTTAAAATAACAATTCGAATGGACACAGGACTCGCGCTGTTTTGAGCTAAAGGCTAAATCAAGCACATCGGCGCCTTTAGCACAAACATCTGAGCAATTATTCAATATGAGTGTGATTGCCAGTACAGAAGTCGTGGCAAATCAAATTCGACGACTAAAAGCAGGGCAGCAAGTTCAACTTCTAGCTGAATGGGTGGATGTGCATTCTATTAAAACTGGCCGAGCATTTAACATTGCTGCCGCTCGTCATGGACAGCATTGTCGTATTTATAAAATTAATGCCATTCGAATATTGTGATTTGCTCAAGCTCATTTAGAGTTTGCGTGCCCGAGCTAAGAGCATACGGCTTCCTATTTTGGGAATTCCCGCAGCATCAAAATATTGGCATTCATACAGTTCAAATTGTGCATTTTTGAGTAGCTTTTCAATATTACGATTGAGGTTGCAACCATCCGCGACTTTTTTCTGAATTGGGTTGAGTACATTTTGTAGGTGCTTAATTTTTGTATTTTCATTATGTTGTACATGCTCAACCAAATGAAACGTCCCTGTTGGTTTCAACACCCGATAAACTTCATCGAGTGCCTGCTCAATTTCAGCAACGCTACACAATGTCCAAGTACTGATAATATGATCCAGACTATTGTCCGCAAAAGGCAATTTTTCTGCACCAGCTTGTACATGTTGCACATCAAAGGGAGTGCTGTGTACCCGTTCAGCAGCCAAATGGTAGATATCGATATTGGGTTCAAGTGCATATAAGGTATCTACATTTTGATAAAACGGCAGGTTTAAACCTGTGCCAAAACCAATCTCTAAGGCTTCACCTGAAACCGCAAGCAGAAGTTCACGACGCTTATCCATCAAGCTGGCCGTTTGCATCACCTGATTTAACAGATGCGGAAAGATATATTGTTGATAAAATTTATAAATCATTTGATGGCTTTTTTATTCCAATTTCTTAAAGTGTAAATGAACTCACTATGCGAAGGAAATTGCAGCAATGACTGAAGCCCTGCATTTTGTTACCAAGTTCATAAGGTTTATTCCAAATCTGTGCGTAATATAGAGTTACAACTGTTTATTCATGTGCAGCGCATATTTTTAAGACTATTTTCATGTGGATGAATTAGTTTGAAAATTCAATCGGTATCTACAGTTGTAAATGTACAAAGTGTGGAAATTTTTAAGAGGATAGCTCGATGATCAAACGAATACTTTTAAGCACTGTTATGGCAGGCGTATTGTTGAATGTCGGTGTGCAAGCCTCTACAGAATATAATATTGCCAAAGGCTTAGCACCTGTGGCCAAAGGTCAGTCAATTTCGACTTTGAAAGACTTTCAGGGTGATTTTAGAATTTTAGGTTCAAAAACCTATCAAACTGACGAGCAAGCAAAATTTTCACCGATTGATTATGCCGTGAGTTGGGGCTTATTTGCTGAACCTGAAATTGCTCGAACTATATCTGTTAATCAATATGATCGCTTTCTGAATTGGAAAATGGCCAAAGTGCCAGTTCCTCAAAAGCAAGCGATGATGATGGTATCCAATATGCACATCATTCCTGCCAATCCTAAAATTGCCAAACAGATTACCCAAGTCAAACGCGGTGACTTAGTGCGCTTGCAAGGGGATTTGGTTGAAGTCAAAGACAAAGATCTAGTTTGGACATCTTCACTTACACCGACGGATACAG
The DNA here is from genome assembly GCF_013417785.1 of Acinetobacter sp. YH12227. Classification (NCBI taxonomy): domain Bacteria; kingdom Pseudomonadati; phylum Pseudomonadota; class Gammaproteobacteria; order Moraxellales; family Moraxellaceae; genus Acinetobacter; species Acinetobacter sp. YH12227. The sequence continues at coordinate 24,305 of NZ_VPDH01000044.1, forward strand.
GTGATGGTGCATGTGAAGTCTTTCGTGTCAGCTCAATCCAGTGGATTGAGAAAGTAAAAGGTTAATGAAAAACAGGGTTAAATACTGGATTGAAGATGCAGAATAAAATGACACAACAGATATTTAAAAAAGTTTTTATTGGCGTGAGTTTGGTCAGTGCGTTGCTGCTAGGTGGGTGTACCAGTATGAGCTCTACAGTTGATGGTAAAACGCATGTTTTTACGGAAAAACAAAGTTGCCCAGCTCTACTGGAGATGGATCGTGGTCAAACCTTGGAAGTGGTGTTAAATGAAAACCCTTCAACAGGTTATGTCTGGTCCATAGTGGAACAACCGAAGTTGTTTAAAGTAGAAGAAACCTATCAATCTGATCAACATCGTGCAGATAAAGATGCTGTACCAATGGTGGGTGTGGGTGGTCAGAAAATTTATCGTTTTACTGCAACTACAGCCGGTGAAGAACAATTGCATTTAAAGCATGTACGTTCTTGGGAAAAAACTTCGGTGAGCGAATGGACTTGCCGAGTTCGAGTTTCTTAATTTTTTAGCGCTTATAAATGTTCAATAGTTTAAAAAGCCAGTCTCAAGACTGGCTTTCTGACTTATGCTCAAATATCTCGAGATCAAGTCATCTTTTCAATTTGATTTTATTTTGCAGCTAAAGCTTGCCCATCAAATTGAATACCTTCCCAACCATTTTGCATAAATTGGCGAATATTTTGGTGATCAGTCGCTTCTGGTGTCGCAAGTACTGCTGCATAATGTTCAGCAAATAGACTTAATGTTTCAACTTGGTTTAAACCATTTAATTGCGCAAAAGAAAATACTTTGGCACTACCTTGGTTTTCAGTTGCTGCATTGGCTTGTTTACCATTGGTAAATGCCGTTGGGGTGTGGTTATAACGTGCTTCAATAAATGCGATTACATCTGAAAATTGAGCAGTCCCTGCTTCTAGTTGAGCCAATAATTCCTGAGCCATAATATCCTCAAATCATAAAAAAATAGTACAAAGCGCGCAGACTATAGCAAGCTTTTAAGCCTTTACAGAACACTATTTACGTAAAATAAATGCGTGTATAGTGGACAATACAATGGGTTGAAACATCATTGCATCAGGTTCATTTCAATTTACAAAGGGAAACTATGAATTGGTTATTGGTAGCACTCGGTGGTGCAATCGGGGCAACTTTGCGTTATGGCACAGGTGTATTGCTGATTAAACCAATAGGCATATTTCCTTGGACGACTTGGTGGGTGAATGTGATTGGCTGCTTCTTGGCCGGTGTATTTTTTGCTGTGAGTCAAAAATATTCTTTTTTACAGTCCGAAGCACGTTTGTTTTTGATGGTGGGTATTTTAGGTGGATTTACCACCTTTTCGAGTTTCGGTTTGGAAACATTTCAATTGCTGCGGCAGGGGCACAGTGCGGTGGCGTTCAGTTATGCCATTTCGAGTCTCGTTATTGGTGTGATTGTTCTGGGACTGGGTTATTATTTATTTCAATCGATTTTAAAATTTGACGCTTAAAACGGGGAAGTTTTAGCGATAACTTGATGCTGCTGATATCTCTAGGCCTAAACGGACACAAAAAAAAGAAGTTCAGGCTGGAGGAGGGGTTCCCTGAACTTCTTTAATGCTTTTACTTTAAAAGCAAAAACTTAACTAAACATGAACAGATTGTTATCGTTTGAAACGTGCAAAACGTTTATTAAAGTTGGCGATACGACCTTCATTGTTCACCTGACGTTGCTCACCAGTATAAAACGGGTGAGATGCACTCGAAATGTCGAGACTGACATAGGGATAAGTTTTACCTTCGTATTCACGCGTTTGATTGGTAGTTAAAGTGCTACCAATAACAAAGTAAGCATTGGCATTGGTGTCATGAAATAAGACTTCACGGTACTCTGGATGGATATTTGGACGCATCTTATTATTCCTTCAATTTAGTGATTAATGGAATGTTATAACATAACAAATATAAATGCAAATATTACCCGAAGCGTGTCGGGCAATATGGTCTTTTAGAGGATCAAGCCATCTTATGTCGTTGGTGGTACAAGCTCGTCAAACAGGTCATTCAGATTGTCATTTACTTTTAAATGGATCAGATTCCAATAATGGCCAGACACAGTACGATTCACCATTAAGGTATCCGGTGAAGGTTTAAACACATCCCAATATTTCAAAGACGGTTTAATTAACTCGACGCCATCATGATGGGCAGAGTTTTCAGCAAAATCGTATTGAGTGGTGAGTGGGCGCATAAGCACTTCAAGCCATTGTTCATAGAGTTCTACAGGGAATTTGCCCAGCTCATTGAGTGATTGAAGTGCATCTAAATGTTGTTCCATTAAGGCAATATCATGCTGGCGTGCAGCATTAATTAATTGTTTAAAGTGTGAGACAACGTCAGGCGATAAGGTTTTGACCCCACCGTAGTCATAAACAATGACTGAACCATCTTCACGGAAAGCAAAGTTACCTGGATGTGGATCACAGTGGAAGCGTTTTAAGAAGAAAATCTCTTGTCCAATGGCACGGAATAAACGACGACCGAGCTCATTTCGTGTTTCCTGAGACCACGTACTGGCAGTTTCTATACTTTCACCCATTTCCAAACTTAACGTCAGAATATGCCGTGATGAGTAGTCACTATAGACTTCTGGAATAATAATTTTTGAGTCGAGCGAACTATGGAAAGCACGTGCAACGTCAAGGTTTTGTGCTTCAATTTCGTAGTTAAGTTCGTTGTCTAAACTGTCTTGAATTTCTTGGAATAGTTTTTCTTGGAGTTTACGATCAATTTTTAAAACGCCCATTAAGCGTAACGCCAAGCGCACCTGTTTTAAATCACTTTCACAGGCTTCTTCTACGCCCGGATATTGAACTTTAACAACGACTTGTTGTCCATTCGGCAAAACAGCTTTATGGACTTGCCCAATTGAGGCAGCAGCAAAAGGTTGCTCATCAAAACTTTTGAAAATTTGCGCCAGTGGTTTGCCTAGCTCTTTTTCTACTTGTGCCTTAATTTCGGCAAAAGGCATCGCAGGTGCTTGGCGCTGTAATTTACTGATAGCCTTTGCAACTTCAGGTGGAAAAATGTCCTTGTACTGCGAGGCAATTTGTCCAACTTTCATCACCGCACCTTTCATTTCACCGAGGGTATCGGCAATTTGCAGTCCGATGTCCTGAAAGAGTTTACTGCGTGACGCATTTTTCTGTTCTTCATCGGCCGTGATATTGCGGATGGAATTGGAAACGGTTTTAGTAGCAATGCTTGCCGTCATGCTGGCAAGTTTCATAAAGCGACGACCCGGTGTGCTAGCCGTTTTTGCCATGTGATGTTCCTCAAGATCATCATTTATTATCTAATACCGATCATAGGCGACAAAACACAAACTGCCTACTTTAAATTGTTAAGACTTTATTTCTGTTCATAAAATGATGGGCAATAATGTAAATAATGAAATTCTTTCAGGCAAATTTAAGCTATCGCTTGAATGGTTTAAAATGTCATATCGTTTAGTAAATATTGGTTTAAAGGATCAAAGTGATGAAAGTGTATCGTTATTTAACGGGGAAAGATGACGTGAACTTCTGTGCTCGCGTAACCAAAGCATTAAATGAAGGTTATGAATTATATGGCGCACCGACCATGAGCTTTAATGGTCGCGATATTATTGTTGGGCAGGCAATTGTGAAAGACGTAGAAGATGAAAGCAAAGTGCCACAAGGTTTAAAGAATGCTTTGGAGTTGCTTAATTAACTGACTTTGGCTGCTCTATATTTTCGTCTTTTTCAAGTTCTAGATGTGGAGTGAGATATTTACTACATTGGTTATGGTGCAGATTTGCATTTAATTTGATGAGGTTTTGCGTCACGATAAAATCTTGATCGTCTTCAGAAGCGAATTTTTTATTGGCCATGATGAAATCTTGATAGGTATAGGCCATGCCAGATTGCTGACAACTCAACTTTAAGCGTGCGGTATATGAGTCAGCTTGTTGCTCATGATAAAAGCGAAAAGCTGTCCAAAGTGATTGATTAATATAGTCAAATTCTGGCTGAGTTTGGACGTTAATCGGTGCTTGATACAGTGGGAAATGGTTGGGATCTATTGTTTCTTCTGCGTGTGTGGTCAGGCTTAAAATGAGCAGTGGAAGGTACAAGGCTGGTCGAAAGATTTTTAACATATTTGATCCTATTTATCCTCATAGTTGCTTAAGTGGTTATTTAAAGTATTTGTTTGTTATGCATCAAATAAGTGATTTACCTGTTTCAGTTAGGTGTTAATGTGCTCAAATCTGAAACAGGCAGAATAAAACTGACTTATTTGTTTATTAAACATTCATGGCAAGACGTTTATTCATCATCAATAAACGTGTAACCAGTAACACACATGCGACAGTTAAACCGACAATTAAGCCGATCCATACACCCGCGGCACCGGTATCTGTATAGCGAGCAAGATAGATGCCCACAGGGAAAGCAATAATCCAGTACGCAATCATGGTAATCCACATTGGGCCTTTGGTGTCTTGCATACCACGTAAGCAACCGGCTGCACTCACTTGCCATGCATCCATCAATTGATAGGCAATGGCAAACAATACAAGGTATACCGCAAGCTGTGCGACATCATAGTCATTGCTATACAGCGAAACAATTTCATTACGTAATAGCCACAGCAATAGCATAGTGATGAGGGCGAATAGCGTGCCAGTCAGCATGCCAACTTTTTGCACTTTACGCATGCTGAGCCAGTTTTTCTCACCATAATAAGTGCCCACGCGAATCGTGAGTGCGATTGCTAAAGACATTGGAATCATGAAGAGCTGTGAGGTGATTGAAATCGCAATTTGGTGTGCGGCAATGGTGACTTCACCTAGAGGGCTAAGCACAATGGCTGCGGTACTAAAAATACTCACTTCAAAAAAGATGGCTAAACCAATCGGCAAACCAAGTTTTAAAATGCGTTTAATCCACTCACCATTCATTTTTTCAAAAGCAGCAAATGGCTGTGTCTTTTGATAAGCAGAACCTTTAAAAATATACAGTGCTAAAGCAAAGAACATCAGCCATTGTAAAATCGCTGTTGCAAAACCACAGCCTGCTGAACCTAACTCAGGAACAGGTCCTAAACCGTACATGAAAATAAAGTTCAGCGGAATAAGAACCAAAAGAGCAACCAAACTCAGTACAGTTACGGGACGTGGATGCCCAAGTGCTTCGGAATAACCTCTTAGCGCTGCATACATGGTGACAGCAGGCATGCCTAAACTAATCGCATGTAGAAATAAACTGGCTTTGGGAAGCAAGGCCTCAGGTACACCAAGTACAGGAAGTAAAAGCGGCATTGCCTGTAAAACCAGTGCAGCGATAATGCCAAGAAACAACGCAACCCACAAAGACTGACGGGCAATAGTGGCAATTTTTTCAGGTGTGCGCGCACCATTTGCTTCAGCGACCAATGGCGTTGTCGCAATCATGATGCCACTAAACAGTAACATGACCGGTATCCACAAACCCACACCAATGGCAATTGCTGCAAGGTCGTTAGCAGAAAGATGTCCTGCCATAATGGTATCGATCAGACCAAATCCCGCTTGCGCAAATTGCGTAATTAAAATCGGGATCATCAAGTGGAACAGTTGTTTTAATTCATACTTGCTGCTGGTCGCAGCCGTGACAGTAGACACAGAACGTACTCATTTCTTGTGAGGTGCTTAGGAATGAGGTCTTAGCGTTGGAAAGTGAGAAGCACACCAATAAAAATCACCACGCCACCCAATAAGCGTTGCCAGTTAATCGCTGTTTTTTCAGTACCGAGTAAACCATATTGGTCGACAATCATGGACATAATGATTTGCCCAAAAATAATTAAGCCTGACAAGGTCAAGAAACCTAACTTCGGTGCAGTGTAAATACTGATACTAATGGCATAAACACCTAAACATCCACCCAGCCATAAATACCAAGGAATTTGCCCTAGCGTTGCGAGGTCTGGTTTATCTGCCGATTGAAAAAACACCAAACAGGCGAGCACTATTGTACCAACCAAAAAAGAAAAAAGGGCGGCTTGTAAGGGTGAATATAAATATTCACGTAATTGACTGTTAATCGCTGTCTGAAAGGTCATGGCGATGCCAACACCCATGGCAAGCGGCATTAAATACAATAAATGGCTGCTCAATTTCATTTTCTAATCATCTAATTCTTCTTTAATTTTATTAGTCTACTGTATTGCTTATGAGTTTTCATAAGCGCTGTGATGCAGTCATGTTAAAATGCGCTTACTTCTTTTGTTCCTTTTGAGCATTTTCCTTGGCTGAATTAAATCCTGCACTTGTTCCGTTATCTTTATACATTCACATGCCGTGGTGTGTGCGCAAATGTCCATATTGTGACTTTAACTCGCATGCTGTACCGAATGGGGTGTTGTCACTTGATTTAGAGCAGGAATATTTACAGGCATTGGTGGCTGACTTTAAAACTCAAGTTGAATTTGCGCAGGGTCGTCGCATTCATAGTGTGTTTATTGGTGGGGGCACACCGTCGCTAATTTCAGCCAAAGGCTATCAATGGTTGTTTGATCAATTGCGCGCTTTAGTACCTTTTGAAGCAGGTTGCGAAATTACCTTAGAAGCCAATCCTGGCACTGTCGAGCATGATCCTTTTGCAGGCTATTTGGATGCTGGAATAAATCGACTATCGATTGGGGTGCAAAGCTTTAATACTGTGCATCTGCAAAAACTGGGGCGGATTCATTCCAATGATGATGCCATTTTGGCAATTCGTCATGCAAAAGAAGCGGGTTTTGAGCGTGTCAATGTTGATTTGATGCATGGTCTGCCAGAACAGACTTTGGAACAAGCTTTATTAGATTTAAAACTGGCTGTTGAAAATGGGGCGACTCATGTGTCGTGGTATCAATTGACCATTGAACCGAATACGGTTTTCTTTCGGACTCAGCCAATTTTACCCTTAGATGATGTACTTGAAGATATTCAGGAGCAAGGTGAAGCGTATTTAATTGAACAAGGCTTTGTAAACTATGAAGTCTCGGCTTGGCGTAAAGAACTGCCGTCTGCGCATAATTTAAATTATTGGCAGTTTGGTGATTATTTAGCGATTGGTGCAGGCGCACATGGCAAAGTAACGATGCCAGATGGCGTCTATCGTTTCCAAAAAACCCGTTTGCCCAAAGATTATTTAGCCAAAGTACCTGCTGAACATCTTCAGTTTAAGCGCATTGAGGCAGGGGACATGCCTTTTGAATTTATGATGAATGCGCTGCGATTAAATCATGGGGTGGAGGCCAAGCTATATAGCGAGCGTACAGGGGAAAGTTTAGAGCCGATTGCCGAGTTATTGAACTCATTGCGTGAACGTAAATTGATGGTCAATGATCCAACACGTTTGTCTTGTACCGAACAAGGACACATCTTTTTAAATTCAGTGTTGGAGGAGTTCCTGTAATGAAAGCTATTGAAAACTTGTTTTAATATTTGAGCGACAAGTAACTTTTCATATTTCGAATGTAATTTGCACAATGTTTAGGAAATTATACAGGTGATAATTGAATTTTCGTGATGTAAAGGAACTTTAGAAAAATGAAATATATTAGGACTTACGCACTATTATTTATAGATTCTCTGTGGTAGCAGATGATTTTTATCGAGAATAAAGTCATCAATGAAGTTTTTGATAACTGGTCTAAATAATTTCTTCTGCCAACGATATAC
>NZ_VPDH01000045.1:0-31633 GCF_013417785.1 Acinetobacter sp. YH12227
CTTTGTGCACTGGAAAATGGGATGTTTACCATCGGTTGGATAATGGGAGCCGGATGAGCTGAGAGGTTCATGTCCGGTTCTGCGAGGGGCTAAGGGTGAAATTCCCTTGGTCTACTCACCCCTATATTCAAACTCATTCAGGCTGGGTATATACCGCATTTGTTATTGATGTGTTCTCACGAGCAATTGTTGGATGGAAAGTATCTACACGGATGAATACAGATATGGTACTCGATGCATTGGAGCAAGCATTGCACGATCGAGGCATGCCAAAGAATGTGATTCATCATTCCGATAGAGGTGTTCAATATCTTTCTATTCGCTATACCAATCGTTTAGAAGCTGCAAATTTACGAGCATCAGTTGGTACAACTGGTGATTCATACGATAATGCTCTGGCTGAAACGGTGAATGGCTTATACAAAACAGAGGTGATTGAATATTTACAAGCAGATTGGCAAGGTTTAGCGGATGTACAACTTGCGACACTAAACTGGGTAGATTGGTTCAATAAAAAGCGTGTACACAGTGCACTGGGTTATGTATCGCCTTTTGAGTTTGAAGCAATGTACTATGATAAGATTAACCCGTTAGGTCAGGTGGCCTAACTTAAATAAAAAAGTCTCCGACAAACCCGGTACGGTTCAGTTTGTGCAACAAAGCCAAATTGAAATATCAAGACTAACAAGAAATTCAAATTGATTACTAATAGAGCGGCTCACGGTGCCCTATCTTTTAGAAAAACGTATCTGCCGATACATTAAACCGCTCAGACAATGCCTTAATATGACGAATATTCAGTTGGCGTTTACCACTTAAAATCTCAGAAATCACAGATTGGGTTGCAACTTCTGCTAAGTCAGACTGACCTAAACCATGTTGCTCCATCAAAAAAGCCAAAGCAGCACGACCATCCCCTTTAGGCATAGGAAGATGCTCATTTTCATAATCAGAAACCAAATCACCAAGCTGATGAATAAGCCCCATTAAAGGATTAGACTCATCATCACCAACGGTATCTAAAAGTTCATCTAAAGCTTCAACAAGTGTATGAAAGTCGTCTTCATTTTCTGGCTTGCTGAGCAATGGTGCAACGTAGTGCCAGTGGTCTACGGCCTGTTTAATCATCGCGTTCATACTAACCTTCCTTCCAATGACCTTTGTCATATTCTTTATGGGACAAGACATGACGAATATACACACGTTTTGCCTGATACATCACGACGGCAATAAGTCGGATCTTGTTCCCGCCAATATCGAATACATGGAACTTTCCAACTTTATCGACAGCTGGAAAGAGCTGTTTCATCTCAGCAAAATCTTTCGGATCGTTTGCCTTTATGGTTCGATACCAACCATCTAATGCCGTTTCAGCCTGTGGCCACTTTTGTATTGCTTCTATAATTCTAGCGTGGGTGATCACATGCATAACATTTTATCGCATTTTGCTATAAATCAAGTATAAACCAATTATCGCATTTTGCAATATTGAAGGGCCAGGATGAATAAAGCGCCAAATGGCGCTTTATTAATTATCAGAGGCTTTGTTGCACAAACCTATCTGTAAAGGCTTTTTCAGCGATATAATTTTCAAATGAAGAAGCCTACACACAAAATCTACCGCACAACCAATTGGCCCGCATATAATCGAGCACTCATGAGTCGCGGAAATATTGCCATTTGGTTTGATCCTGCTACGCTCCATCAAAAGGCAAGCAAGGGCGAAATCAAACCTACTGGTAATCCTCCCATAAATAACCGAAGTTAAAAGTGGTGGAAGTTGAAATCAAAACTGGTTTCTTATATAGGTTGATGACAATAAAAATGTTTAACCTATTTTTACCCGAGTAAAATGTTAGGAACTAAAGATTACTACTGTAATCTTTAGTTACGTAAGTGTCCGCTAGCGAATCCATTTAAATACAAGCTAGTACAATTAAAGAATTAACAAATCTTTCTCGATGTCACTTTCCGCACTCATTTCAGATTCGGCATCTACCCACACTTTGTGTTCTACATCTTGAGTTAAGCTACTCATTCCATGTGTAGGTTTTATACCCATTGCATCAAGTTTTTCCTTTAATGACATAATCATATTTTCACGTTCAATAGACCAACTCGATGCAAAGCATCTCCAGAATGTCCATCCTGCGCGTTCTAAAGCACGTTGACGAGTCATGTCATCATGCCATTGTTCTGGCCCATGATAGCTATCACCATCACATTCAACAGCCAAACGCTGATCACCATCTGACTCAACGACTAAATCGATTCGATAGCTTCCAACTTTAACCTGTGGAGTAACTGTGTAACCCATTTCATGAAGTGTCGTAAATACAGATTTCTCAAACTCCGATTCACACAAGTCTAATTTTGCTTCAAATGATGCTTTTTGATCTTCTTGCAAATCATAAAAATGATTGAGTAAATTCAGCCTTAGATCTTTTGGAGATATATGATCACGATTCACGGAGTGGACAAGATACATCCTTTCACGAGCACGGCTTGCAGCCACGTTAAATCTCTGTTCATGATCAGATCGACTCAAAGCATGACAATTCTCAGGATCTGCTACCATAGATAAGAAAATAATATCTCTTTCTGCACCCTGAAATGCTGAAGCATCTCCACAAGCAAATTGAACCTGAGTAAGAGTTCCTGCGCCAAACTCATTCAAAGCTTCTGATTGAATGAACTCAGCCTGTGCTGGACCTAGCAACGAGATCACGCCAATTGATCTATTCGTATATCGTTCATCTTTAAAAAGTAGCTTCATTTCCTCAATAATTGCTTTCGCTTCTATTCGATTAATATGTTTGCTGTTTTTAGATTCTCTATATCCCTGCGATGTATAAATTGCGACTAAAGCTGGGCTTAACTGCTCAGACTTCTTCGATAGTCGCATTGGCTTAATACGATTACCATAAAAGTTTTTATTGCTGTAACTAATGATCGCAGGATGACAGCGGAAATGCTCTAGAAGCATCACACTTGACTCATAGATAGAAGAAGCCATGTCGTATAAAGACATATCTGGTGTTAAATATGCAGCATGTGGCTGACCATGTAGATAACGATTTCTTAATACATCAATTTGAGCACTTGCTAGACCGACATTACTCGGAGAAACTTGTTTATTATCCCCCACTACTAATAATTTTTTAGCACGCATTAAAACAGGTAATACATCAATTGATGATTGTGATGCCTCATCCACAATCACTAAGTCAAAGAGGCCTAATTCAGCAGGCATAGATTCAGATACCTGAAGATGTGACATGACCCAGCAAGGAATAGCTGCTGTTGCCTCTTTAAGGGCTACTTGAGCATCTTTTCTATAACGTGGAGCATTCTTACCTGTCCCTTTTCCATAGTGTTGTACAGCAATTTTATAACGCTGTAATGCAACTAAAATTTTGTCTGAGGCATTTTCCTTTAATGCCAACCATGTCTTGTTTGCTGCCAATTGAGCGTAATTTTGAGATAGATTCTTCTCGTGAATACGACGGCGCTCATACAAATTTTCAATTTGACTTGTATTACTGATGGCCATTACAAAAATCTCAAGACGTTTCCATTCCCAAGCCTCTAGCAATGTATTAGGTAATACAGGATCTTCAATTTCTTCAGCGTACGGAACTTCCAGAATATCTTTACTAAGAATCAAAGCATTTGTTTTACTCAATCTAATACTGGCGGATTTAACTCTTTCAAAATCTTCAGTTAGATCTTTTAAATGTGATAATTTTTTTAATAAATCAGCATACTCGCCAAGTTCACTTTCATGTAATGAATCGGAATCAATCTGAGATACAATTTTTTTTAACTGATTTGATATTTTATTACCGAACTCTGATAAATAAAGGATTTGATCAGCCAGTTGTTGTTGATAGACTTCTAAATTAAATATTTTTAACTTCTGCCCTAACAATTGAATCAAGTCATCAATATTTTTAGGTAATCCGTAGAAATCAAAAGATTTAGCTCTCTTAAAAACTTTTAAATAATTCGCATTAAATTGATCCAAATATTTATTTTTTAAATCTAGGCATTTTTGGGTTCTACTGATGAGCTGCGTGAACTCTTTTAATATTTCATCGATATTACGATTATTTAACTCAATTAAAGGAATGTCTAATTGTGCGGCAATACTATTCCATTTGCTCATAAAGATATTAAGAGTCTGCTTTCTATCAAGATATTCTTTAAGTCTTTTCCATTCATCTGATGTATCAGGATATTTTCCAGAAACTTTAATCGACTTAAAAAGGTCTTGTAATTCAGCAGTACCAAAATGATACCAATTAAATGGCTTACCTGTATCAACAGCACGTTGAACAGCTTGATATTCTTTTGAGTTTGGTTGTATCTCAAAATTCAGCTCTATGGGATCAATTAGTAGCGTTTTCCTGTATTCCAATAAAGGCTGAACTTCTTGAATAAGGTTACTATAGATATCAAGTTCCATAGCCTTATCTTCTGCATTTATCTTCTTGAAATAGCTCAATAACCATGGTTCTGAATGATCAAGAACAAAGTTTAGATCTTCTAGATAAATCTTTAACCAATCTCTTAGCTCATTAATTTCTGATTCAGAAATAGTTTCCTTGAAATTATGTAGGTCATTTTGCTTTAAGAATTCCTCAATCTCATCTTTTTCTTTTAAGAACTCACTTAATTTCTTCAGACTTGCGGAATCTAACAACTTTTCAGGAGCTGGCAGAGGTCCATAATTTATGTATGGTAAGTTTGTACCTATTTTCTTCCTTGAGTCTCTCAATTGAATCAACTCAATCTGGGAAAAAGGAAACTGGTCTTTTTCCTCCAAAGTTAATTGGTCGGTAAACCACTCGTAAGATGCCCTACTTTCTAATACCGTTTTCACGATATCCATAGGTAATTTTTTATTACCATCTACCTCAATATTCTGATAATGCTTTTCTGCAAAGTTATATATTTCTCGATCAATCAAAGCCATTTCATGATGGTTATGATCTATTTGATGTTTTAGAACTTCGATCGTTTTTCGAACCTCTGCAACATTCATTTGAGTAATTTTTTGCACAATCAAATCGATTGAAGATTCAAGCTGATTTTTACTTTCTTTGCTTGAACCAATGCGACTGACTACTAAAGGCTTTAATTCATCAGGAATCTTTTCATGTACTGTTTTAAGGACATGTGACTGCTGTGCAGTTACCAGTACTTTTTTACCATTCGCCAAATAGTGGCAGATAATATTGGCAATACTATGTGTTTTACCTGTACCTGGTGGACCTTGCACTACTACACCACTGCTGGTTAGCAGATTCTGGACAATAGTAATTTGTTCTTTGTTATAAGGCAGCGGGAAATAAAGCTCTTCAACTTTTGATCCGAATCCTTCAGTACCAGAACGCCCCCTAAAACTATAAGTCTCTTTTTGATTAATATCGCTTTTTAATTCTGTCACTAACGATAAAGGTTGTTCAGGTATAGCCACTGAAGGGTCATTAAGTTTAGTTTTTAATAACTCAATGTCATCACTTAAAATAGAATTCCTTTTAGGACGACTAAACAATACTGATGTTAATGTCACCGCTAGACTTTTAGATGGTATAGCCCTATTTTCTACCTCAACAATTGCTCCTTTTGAAAAAATATTCGCGACGAAGGCATCAACTAGATCAGAGTAAGTTTCGCCTTCAAATAGGCGTAATGAGCGACCATTATTTAAGTTTTCTTTTAAAGCTAATTTTACTTGTCCTGAAGTAGGCAGATCATCCTCTAATAAGATGGCATCCATTTCTATATTGGCACGTGTATCTTTGGCACCTACACGTATTAATCCATTTTTTTCTATCTCCATTTCTAACGGGATAGTCATAAGAGGATATGAATAAGATTTTTGAGTCGTTGGAAGTACCCAGTCAACTAAGCCAAAGCCTGCAACAATTTCTTCACCATCACCTGTTCCACCTAAATTAATCGCTGTATTCCATGAGAATAATTTGTCGTAAACAGCAATAGATTTTTTAATCTCATCGTTATTTTGTTTCCAATCTTCCCAAATATTTTGATAGCTTTCGAATTCTTTGAACAGCTCCTGAAGTATGTCAATTTTAGTAATCAAATCACATGCCACGCTACTGTAGGGCAAGCGGAATTGATGAACTTTTTTGAAAGATACAATCTTATTTAAACTAGAAAAATTAACAGTGGGTTCTTTTTCGGCATCTACATGAATGTAGGAAGAGAGTATTTCAGATGGTTTCGGCATCGATTGAAGCTGTAATCGTTCAATTTGGAACCACCAATCGTCATCATTCAGAATTTTTAAGCCACGAAGTTTTTCTAGATCATGAGAATAAAATCTATTACCACTCATTTCATATTGAATTTTTTGAGTATCCTCAGCTTGATGAGATACATAATCCAACAATTGAATCAGTTTATTTTTAACAATATCATTTAATTCAAGTTCAGAGTTCATCATTGGTCTTTCTAATTTTTTAACTGACGGAATTATAGCTAAAGACCAGCAAAAGGCTTCATCTTGTGAAAATATATCTTGATTTTGATATAAAAAAGCATTCACTTCTTTCTTTTCAATACCAAGAGTTTTGGCAATTTCTCTAGCAGTAAGTTTGGGCTGTTTAACCAAAATAGCTGTTATTAAATCCTTCATGTGATTCATATTTCCTAATCATTTCAAAAGCTTTTCTCTTTAACTGATTTATACAGAATCAACTCAATCCACCCCTAGCCCTTTAAACACAGCATCTACCGGATCTGCATAGAAGCTGGTCTGGAACTTGGTAAACAGTTCCACAGGAATCGTTGGGATATCTGCCGCACTACTCATTGGCAAAGCAACCTTCTTGGCACCCGCATCAAAAGCAACTTGCAGACATTCGGCAATACTCTCCACCGGTGTCACAGAACCACCCAAGCTCATATCACCCAGTACCACCATCTGACTTTGTATTGGACGTCCTAATAGGCCAGATGCGAAAGCCACTAAACTTGGTAAGGCAAGATGGCTGAGCGGCCCGGTATTCTGTAATTCAACCACATGTAAGTGGAAGTCATGTTCCAGCACCTTACTGCCACCCGATATTCTGGATGCATTGGCCTTGAAGTAATCAAAAGCAATTTTGACCTGCTCTTTGGCACTGCTTGAATTCCATAAGCCTGATGTCGCCAATTTTCCTGAACCTTTGGTCACTTGAAGTTCTAAGCGGTATAACCCCGGCATGCCTTTATTACTGAGCCCGATGGTATATAAGAAACCTGGCTTGGCTGGCCCTTCGGGAATCAGTCCGCCACCACCCTGCTCTTTGACTGAGACAAAATGTTCTTCGAGCGTCTCATTATCAATGTAGCTGAAATGAACATCATAGAATTCCATGCCACCAATTTTCTTCAGCTGCTCTTTGACCCGACGGCGTACCTGCAGCGCATATTCCAGACACTGGCGTACATCTTCTTTATTAAACTGACCGTGTGGGTAGAGCAACTTCATCAATCCAGAAACCGTCTTGCGAACGGCAATCACATCACGCTGATTCAAGTTATTTCCGAGTTTGAAGTACTTCTCAATGGCATCCACAAAACTACGCTTACGCATTTCCCTGAAGAATTCAGCTAGATAATCAACGATTAGACCATAACGGTTGGTGAAGAACTCCGGACGCATTTTTGGAATTTCCCAACCTGGGATATAGGCATGAAAACGATCGAAGAATGCCGAATCGATCATTGCTTCAGGGAACGGCGCCAAGAGATGGCTGGTTTTAACCAGAGATTCAACGCTTTGGTTAATGTTACCCACAAAAACCATCGAAGCAGAGGCTTCCATCTGTTCCCGGCCACGCGCAAAAGATCCTGAGGCCATGTAGTCTTTCATGATCTGTACGCCATCTTTGTCCTTAAAGGAAATACCGGCAACTTCATCAAAGGCCACCACATCCCAAAGACCAACCAGACCAATACGGCGGCTACTCATGTTATAGAACAGGTTGGCCACGGTGGTTTGCCCACCAGAGACTAAAATACTATTCGGTGAACACTCTTTGTAAATATGGCTTTTCCCGGTACCGCGTGGTCCCAGTTCACAGACGTTATAGTTATTTTCAACGAACGGAACCATACGCGCTAATAGGTGCCATTGCACGTCCTCTTTTAGCGAAGCCGGTTCCATGCCGATCGAACGAATTAAACTCTCGCGCCACTGATCAGTGCTTAATGCTGCTCTGCCACTGAAGAGTTCATCCATATTCATATTCGGCATTTGAATCGGCTTGAGTAAGCTCACCCCAAATGGAGAATTGGTTTGTCCTTCTTCAAAATAATAACTGAGCGTAGCAATGACCCAGATACCACCAACAAGTAATTTTTCATACTCTTTGACGATGCCTGCTGAGATTTCGGCATCTTTGATGCCCAGATTACTAAATGATGCTTCGTATTTGTCCTTACGCTCATTCAGCTTTACGGTCACCCGATCAATGACCTTATAACTGCCCCGTTCACGAACCAGGGATTTCACCTTCTCAGCTTCATCAGGTCGTACATAGTTCTCTGCTAGAACCGTCTTTACGTTACGTAGTCCCTGCTCAATGATCTCTGGATCATCCGAGGCACAGTACATTCCCAGCAGGTATTCGAGTACATAGACCGGGACATTGGCCCCTTCTTTGATCAGTTTAGTCAGATCCTTACGTACCACCCGCCCAGCAAAGTGTTCATTCAGCAGCTGATCCAGTTCTTTATCGTTAGCAGATTCCATGTAGGCTACGCTCTATCGTTAATTCGTTATTAGAAGAAGTCATCGGTAAATGCCAAATCAATGGTGACCTTATAGCGTTGCATCTCGATATTCAGGTCTTTGTCCTTCAGTACCAGGAAGTAATCTTTCTTACGGTCAAAATCAGTGCCAGACAATGACAGTCTGACCTGTTTGACCCGATCGGCAACAGAATCGGTAGTGCTATCAAAAGTCAAAGTTTCTTCACTGGAAACTTTAAGATCCCCATCATAAATGGCAATCGATAAAGTCACTGGCATGACAAGCTCACTGACAGCTTCAGTTTGCATCAAATCAAACTTCTGGATGTTATTGACCATCTTCAGCGTGGATTTGGTAGAAATGACCTCAACTTTACGCTTGGTCCGCTGTCCAGCCTTTTCACCACGTAGCTGTTTTACAGTCAGTACCGGCACCACAATTTCCTGAGGCATGATGCCGCCATGCACAAAACGTGAGCCTCCTACAAAATGGAAACGGTTCGCCCCTTTTGGAATCCAGAAATCAGTCGCAGATAGTGTGCCTGCCGTAGCTTGGGTTGAGCCTTTCCATGCTTCCTTGCTCTCTGGTAAACCATGCCCAATCACATAGCGTTTTTTGCTCTTCAATGTATTGGTCGGTTTTTCAGTCAAGCTTGAACGATCCGCAGATTCTAGTTTACTTTGCTGGAACAGGAAGCCATGGTCGGCTGTAATCAACAGGGTGGAAATATTGAAGTGCATTAAGATTTTGCGGCTGAGTTCCGTCAGCTCTTCAATGGCATGTTCTACCGCCATAAAGGTTTCTGATTCTGTCGAGGCGCTGTCACCGCGTGCATCAATCACGTTGTGATAAACGTAAATCAGCTCATAGTCTTTCAGCGCTTCACGGCCTTCATCACGCGACCAGCCTTTTACCATTTCAGCGGTTACTGCCAATCCATTATAGGCAGCCAGAATTTTGGATCGTGCTGCAGTCCCTTTGCTGGACTGTCCATCTACTAAAACATCATCCCCTGCGGCATCTTTGTATTCCAAAGTCTGATGCGGCAACAACGAGGCCATGCCAAGTGTGGTGTAACTTGGGACAACACCCAGCTGTGAAGACAAGGTCGCTTCAGAATAACGCTTTTCATTGATACGATCACGCAACTCTACCGCAGCTTCATAACGGAAAGCATCACTGATAATTACCACAATACGGCGTTTCGTTGCAGAATTGAGTAAGGGTCTGACGTGGGTATCGTAGAAGTTCTGCTGATTTGGGATATCTGCCATTTTCCAGACATCCAACCGTCGCTCTGCTTCAATCCGTTCTCCCCAGTTCCGTGCCAGGTGATCGATAAACCAGTAGGAATAGCAATTTTCGACTTCTTCATCAAGTTTTTTTAGGATATCCACATGGGCACATTGAGAGGCTGCGCTGTAATGGCGATAGGCCATATCAAAGCGATACAGCTCCTGCTCATAGGCTTTATACAATGCTTCGCTGGAATCGAAATAGAAACCGGCATCAAACTGCAGTCGCAGGCTGAACAGGTCAATGGCTGCCTGTAAAGCCGTATAGACGGTACGATATCGACGGCGTGTCGCATCATCCTTATGTTTGGAAGCCCAGTAGCCGTCCAGACGGGTAGAAATAATCGTTCTGAAACGTTCCAGTTCAGCTTTTGCTGCTGCAGGGAGATGACTGGCCAGATCGACAATGATTTTCTGTTCAATCACTTCAAAGGTCATGACATCGAGTAGCTGCTCCAGATCAAAAGCCCCGACCTTTTCTTGGATCCGCAGTGCATTGGCCACGGTCTGGGAGAGTGTATCGAAGGTTGGGTAGTATTTGGAACTGTCTCTCCAGCGCGACAAAAAGGCTCTAGCTGTTGCACGGGAGCTGACGGATGACATCACCAGTTCCTGAGCCCATAGCGGTATATCGCCCAGGCTTTCACAGAAACCTGTAGTCATCAAACGGATAAAGAACGTACCGAGCTTGAATGGCGCTTCCCCATTCAATTCTTCAACCGATGCTGGATAACCAATTTCCGCCTGTACTGCTGTGACTAAAGCTGGCACCAGTTGGAACTTTTCCAGTTCAGCAAAGGAGTCTGGATTTACTTCCAGACTCAGATTCTGCTGTACCATTTCATCTGCCAGTGCCAGAACGATATGCATAAGTTCGGCACTGTCAGCCTTGACCACAGCCGCAATCATGGCCATATCCAGATCCTGTGCATCTGCATCAGGCTGGATATAGCGTTTCAATGTACTCAGACGGGCTTTGGCTTTGAGGAATTCTTCACGTTTGGCCAGATGTTCTCTTAGACTCTGCTGCTGTAAACCCAGCTCATTGAAGATAATTGAGAAACGATCGGCATAAAAGATACGTGAATACAGCTTGATGTCCAGTAACCAGTCTTTTTCGGTTTCAGGCTCAGCACTGGGGAAATACAGCAAGTATTTACCCTGCTGATCCTCAAGTTCCAGTTTAAGCTTGATCGCCAAACTCGACTCTTCAGCCATATTCAAAATCTGGACATCATTTAGCTTTAGGGCTTTGATTTCTTCAGTAAATGAATGCTCTGCATCGTACCAAAAGACAATTCGGTGCTGTTCAGTATAAAAGGCTTGTTCCAGGCCTTGCTGTAGTTGACTTAAGTTCATGCAACCACCTCTGCATGATCTAGTGTGGAAGAAAAGCTATTCATCACTTCTCCCCCGTCACTGCTTTAACTTCAGCCAACAAGTCCCCAAACTTACCGTAGTTCACTTTCACCCCATCATCTAGATCCAGCGAAATACGCTGATCAGCATAGTGACGCAGTTTTTCCTCAAAGCTACTGAGTTCGGCCTGTTGCTTGTGCAAGTTTTGCAGTTCTTTCTCTTTACGTTTGATTTCAGCAGCAGAATCACTGTTTTCTATTTCACTTTGCAAAGAGTTCACCATCGCTACCATTTTAGAAATCAGTGGCATGACGTATTCAGTACGCATACGTGCCAAAGTACTTTCGTTATAGCGGTGTAAATAGACAAGGGCTTGGAAAGCACCCTGTTTACCACTGCTAAATAACCAGTAGATCGGACGCTTTTTATAGGTTTGCATGTGGTCTTTATAGAATTTACTAGCAAGATAACGACGGATTGTATCTTCCGCGGTTTCACTGGCTTTTTTATCCAAACTTTCTGCCAACCACAGCATATTAGCGTCTAATTTGTCTTTACCCCAAACCGCAGTTAAGAACTCTTGGATACGATGTGTTGCGTCATCTTCAAACCAGTGCATTTCTGTCAGTGGAATAATACCGTCAGCATCGGCAGGGAATTTTTTATAACGGCTGGCATCAAAGTCTTGATTGCCTGCATGGGCATAAATCAGACCTGATTCATCTAGGCTATAACGCCCCATCATGCAACCAACGGCGTAAGAGACTAAACGCTGGCTGTCTTTTTCACGGTCGGCACGGGTTAAAGTAATTTGCTCATCAGGAACATCTGGCGTTAATTCATCCTGTAAACCATAAGCATCGATAAACAGCTTGTTGTTTTCTTCTTCCAGACGTTTCATTTCAGCCACAGCGTCAGCATTTTGTTGCTGCCATGTATTAAACGCTTGTTCTAGATTTGACTGTTGAGTACGAATAATTGGGTTTTCAGTAAAGTCCCATGATGTTTCGTAAGAGTCCCAATCCTCTTTAGCAATCATTTTCAATGATTGTACAACTGATGATTTTTCTTTTGGAATTTCATCTATAAAAGGCAATCTTGCAATATCGCCTGAGTTAAAATTCAATGTTGGATTTAAGACCTTAATAAAGTGAAAAGCCACATTAGAGTTTAGAAAACCAGCAACAAAATTTAAATTTTCTTGTCTAGGGAATGCTGAAGGCCCTGCAACATCAAAGGTGAAACCTTTTCCATTTATTCTAGCACTAAAAATTCCAGAACCAATTAGTGACCAACTAACGCTTGGTTGAAAATAAAAAGAGATATTCTTAATTGTTCTGGTAGGGCTACCATATAACTGAGCAGCATATCCTAGAATTTCTTCACCACCATTGTACCAATTCACAACATGTAGGTTATTTCCGTACCATCTCCGGAATTCACCACCTTTATTATGGGGGAACCATTTACATAATGATTTTTTAGCCTCATTATTATCATTACTATCCAATTTAATATTTTTATAGCTTATCTCATACCAAAATCTTATAAATCTGTTTACATCTGAAGTTGCCATTCCTTGCCGAGGTTCAGCTACATTTTGAATCGTTTCCGATTTTTCAAAAATTTTAAATGAATTATTTGATAACCAATAAGCAATAGGACTACCCGGTATTTTCTTAAACTCATCTGATTTAGTCTGTACATTACGTTCATTTAAACTAGGGAATTTTTGAGGAACTCCTTCTTCGTCTAATTCGAAATATCTAAAACAGTCAAAATCACCGATCAAATTATCTATTTTGTATTTTTGTAAAATACTAATTGAGATACCAAAGTTAATACCCATTGCTGTCGGACCTTTACCATCATAAGGCAATTGGATCAGACTTACGAGAGAGTGGTTAGAAATTAACTTTTTACGCATCACTTCGTACGATGATAAGAACATCCAACTTTGCATGGTAACCATACTATTAAAGCCACTGTCTTTACACCATGCAAAACCACGCTCAACAAACATGGCAAACAGGTCCGACTTACTGTCAGGGAATTTCTTTTTGGCAAAATCTTTTAAAACTATATTCATGCCATTCCCCCCCATATATGGCGGGTTGGCAATTACAGCATCATATTGTTTAGCCAGTAATTTAGCCTGTTGGGCTAAAGGTAATAGCTCCTGCGCTGACTGCTGCGCAAAAATATCCCCTGATTCTAAAGCTGTGTTTAGCTTACTTTCTAATTCAGGTAGCTTTTGAGAGAATGTTGCTGGTACCTGAATCAAAGAACCAAAGGTTGAAGAGTGTTCAAATAATTCCAGCAGTTCTTTTAAATCCGCCTGCGCAATACCAGTGTTTGCCAAGTCCTGACTGAATGCATCCAAACGTTCTGGCTGACTATCTTGCAGTGCAATAATATTCAGCTTCGGTGGATTACTAAATAAACGGCGGTCATCTTCACGCGCTTTCATTAATAGTGCAAAGCTAGAGAGCTGTGCTGCACGGGTATCAATATCAATCCCGTACAAGTTCTTTTCCAGAATCAAACGTGGAATATCACGGCTACGGTAACCACGTTCTAAATAAATCGCTTTGAGGCAATCATAAGCTTCCACCAGAATATGCCCCGAACCACAGGCCGGATCCAGTACCGTAATGCTTTCAGGGTTTAAGCTATCGCCATCTTCACTGATCCGTACATCAATCAGCTGTTTTAACTGTGCATTGACTTCATCGCTTTGCTCAGCCGGCTGAATATAGTATTCCCACCCACTGGCAAGCATACTTTCTGGCTGTGCCATCATCCATAGACGACCAACACTGTTTTGCACCAAATACTTCACAATCCAGTTTGGGGTGAAGAGTTGTGTCGCGGCAGGAATATCTTCACTCTTGACGACTTTACCAATCACCTGATCTTTCTTTTCAGAAATATAGAACTGATACAGCCAGCCAATAATCTGTACATCCGACCAGTCTTCTTCCGGAATACTGGTCACTAAATCACGTATCAAAGAGTCGGTTTTGGTAAGATTATCCGGTAACAGTAGTTCAGACTCATCAGAAACCTGTTCAAACAAGAGTGGCATCACCTGATTCAACGCATGACACTGCGCCAGTAATAGCTCCCGATACAGTTCTTCGTCTTTATTGCCATCCAGTTTGAGTTCAGCCACACGGCTTGCATCTAAACCCGGTAGGTCAATATCCAGACATTCTTCCAAAATCTGTGGCAAGCCTGCACTACCATCGGCACTACTGAGTACACGGCGACCATGATCCAGTAAGCCTTTGCACTCCATGTAACGAATCGCACAGAGACGGTTAAACCAGCTATAAGCGATATAATCAATCGTCTGCTCAAAACTGCTGGTTTGAATGCGTTTGATCAGCTTGTCACGTGGTTTCATGACGGATAGCGGAAAAACCTGATCGCCAATCAGCAGCAAGTCGCCTTTCTGTTCTGCCGGTAAAATGCGGTCTGCGGTGATGCCATATTTGGCCGCCTGCTTGCGCATCGCTGCGATAAAATCATTGCGTGCTTGCGGTGCGTATTTTTTAATATTACTGGTATTCATTTAAAAACCTTCAATTGATTGCTGATGCCGTATAGATCGCTAAGCTGAGTTAGCGAATACGCACACGCTTTTTGTCACCCACGATTTTCTTCAGTTCAACTTTGAGTGCGTCTACAAACTGATCCACAGACTCTTCCGTTTCCAGATAGACACTGCTAGAGGTTTTGTTGTAAATGCTGGCGACATCGACTTCCACCACCGGTTTCGGCGGCACTACGGCGATCACGGGCTTTACCGGACTCACAGCAGCTGCTACTGGGCTGGCGGTGGTTGCTGTGCTGGTTACGCTCTCTGCTTTGCTCTGAGCCAGTTGTGCCGCTTTGGCCTGACGCTGAATTTCAGTCTGAACTTCTCGTTCCAGCTCATACAAGGCTTCATCAAAACGCTCGACGGCGGTTTGGGTTTGCAGCATGTAAATGGTGGACAGGCTGCTTTCCACTTCAATATCCGCTTTGAGCAATTGCAGCGGACGCAGTAGCTTGTTACTCAGCTCAGCTGTAGCAATGCCGCTGTTCTTGATTTCAGCTTCCAGCTGTTTGATCTTGTCATCCAGCTGCTCTAGCGCCTGACTGCGTTTTTCAGTTAGTAAGCGTTGATTGACACTTTCCACGGTGCGAACCAAATCAGCGATTTTATTTAACAGGCCGTAGGGCGATTCAAGGGTGGATATACGATGTAATTCAGAGAGGGCTTTCTTTGCCACCTCA
The DNA here is from genome assembly GCF_013417785.1 of Acinetobacter sp. YH12227. Classification (NCBI taxonomy): domain Bacteria; kingdom Pseudomonadati; phylum Pseudomonadota; class Gammaproteobacteria; order Moraxellales; family Moraxellaceae; genus Acinetobacter; species Acinetobacter sp. YH12227. Next base: position 15,709 of record NZ_VPDH01000045.1, read on the forward strand.
TCACTGCCCAATGCCTGTTTATTTTTCTCAAAATGACGTAAGGCCTGTTGCAGTTGCTGCCAGCTCGGCATCTGGTTAGTGAAGAACTCATGAATATCACGATAGTCTTCTTCCAGATCCAGATAGTCGTCCTTGTTCTCGACCACGGCCTTAAAGAAATCAAAGCTGTCGCTATTCGCCAGCAAACGCTCCAAAGCCAGAATCGATTTTTCAATCACTTTCTTGCCCGGGAACTGCCCAACATCAGTTTTACTCTTATACGATTTAAAGTTGGCTAACCAATTTTTAAAATGTTGGGTATAGAATTCAAACAGCTCTTTTTCGGTCGAGGGTCCCATTACCGAGAATAGATCCTGAGTAAGCTGACGCGCCTGTTTTAATACTTGATCGTCAGTCTGGCGTTTTTTCATGATTGTAACATCACGACGACGGCGGCTGTTCTGTAAAGGCTCAAAGGCATCCTTTAACTGCAATGTTGCACCTAGCTGTAGTGAAATCCGACCCATTGCAGCCAGCTGACCTACCAGTAGTAAAATCTCGGCATCTGGCCAGCCATAAGGACGTTTGGCAAAACGATCCACCACATCTGACACCAGAATACGTTCTGTACCTGTTGCCCGTAGCGCAATGTACTGTTCCACTTCTTGTAGTGCTTTCGGGTTCGTCTGCCCGCCATCCAGAGACAATCCGAGCTGCGCCATATCATCCACAGTCAAGACGGCGTTCAGTTCACGCCAAGCATCCTGCTGATAGACCTGCAGATAGCTCAGTTTGGTATAGGTGTTTTCCAGCAAATAACGACAGGCCTCATCCAGCTTGGTGGTTGGACTTGAAGATGAAAGTTGTAGATGTTGACCCAAGGCATAACTTTCCGCGTCCAGCAACATTTCTTCGACCCGGGCACGCAGGCGTTTTTTACGCTCCTGATTCTCACGGCCACGGTCTGCCAGAATACGGGTGATATCGGACTGAGTGCCATCATCATTTAAACGGATGAATTTATTGGTTTTCAGCCAGGTGCGCAGTTCATTAAAGAACTGTTTATCGTCTGCCAGTTTAAACAGCACTTGTCCTTCAGCCTGAGTACTTTTACCAATACAGTAAGCTTCAGTGTAGAGGTTGTATTCCGTATCCAGTGGAGAAATGATTTCAACTTTCAAATCGCTCTCATACTTGCCATCCAGGCTATGGCTATCTAGGAAACGACCAATCTGATAGTCCATCTTGTTGGCTTGATGGCGGTATTTGTTCTGATCGCGCAGTAAATCTTTAAAGATCAGATTGGCTAACTCTTTATTTTCTTCTGAAGCTGCTAAATCAGTGGCTTTAATTTTGCGGGTAATGTCCCGCTCTTCATTGGTCAGGAACAGGAACTCATCGCCATTGCGGGTAATCAGGCTCTCTTTTTCCAGACGCTGCAGGCTCTCTTCAATCCGCTTGCGCAATGCCAGCTTATCTTCATCAATTTTCTCAATCGACAAAGTCACCAGGTTATCCAGCGTACCTTTGATGATATCGACATAGCGGATCATGAACAGGGTACGCAACATCTGCACATCAAAACCATCCAGGGTCTTATTCTGCCCTGCCTGGTCGATGGTACGCTTCACTGCAGTATCCAGGAAGCCTTCAACTGAAGTATAGAAGCGGTGGAAAGGAACCAGTGCCCCGACTTCATCTGTGGCAATCGCATTCGCGGCCATCTGGAACGCATCCAGCATGGACCGTTCACCATAGGCCAAGTGTGCACCGGTCGCACCGACTTTACGGATTTCTTCAAATACTTTTTGCACCAGCTGGAAATGGTACGGCGCAAAAGGATAGTTATGAATAAAACTTTCTGGCCCCTCATAGTTCTTGAGGGTTGGACCTGAACGGTCAAAGGTAATCTGATTTTTTAAGATATCGCCCTTTTGCTCAAACACCGATCTGAGCAATGCTTCTGCTTCTGGGGTTTTGCGTAATAAACGTTTCTGGATGACTTCATCGGTATTGGAACTGGACAGTGATAAACGGGTTTTAAAACGTCCAGCAATCTTGGAGAAGTCATTGGCTTTGGAAGAAGACATCTCACCTAAAACAGCATCGATGTCTGCCTGTGAGGTGACGATAATCCAAGCGCGGCCTTTACAGATCGTACCCAGGTTTTCAGTAATGGTTTGCAATGTCAGCATCAAGCGGGTATCGCTGCCAATAAACTGCCCCACTTCATCGACCAAGAACAACATGCGTTGCTGGGGTCCTTTGCTGTCCAGGTATTCTTTCACCCACTGACAGAAGTTTTCAACCGAAACACTAAAGGTCTGCTCAGAATCCTCAAACCATTTATGCGCAGCTTCTGCTGATAAGTTGAGGGCTTGGGAAATCGCGGTTTCGACATCATCCTGATAGAACTGATAGCCATCACGTTCTTCTAGCCAAGACATGCCGCTAGATTCTTCAAAAGCCTGTTTAAAGCGCTCATACACCCCTTTCTGGCTCAGGTGACGTTCCATATGTGCAATATGTGGATGGTCAGCACTAAAACCCTGATACTCGTTAAACACGCGTAAAAACACATTCAGAATCGGATTGCCGTCATCATTGGAGCTGGCTTTACTGTCGATGTTAAATAGGATGACATCGGCATGATGACTAACCGCTTTACCAATATCCGCACGGATAAACGCATCCCGGATTTTGCTTTCATCAAAGAATTCTGCAGCACTGCGTTCGTTACCTTCCGCATCACGTGCCACTTTATTGGCCAGAATATACGACAAGGTTTTCAGAAAATGCGATTTACCTGAACCAAAGAAGCCAGAAATCCACACGCCGACACGATTGGCAATCGAAGGGTCGCTGAGGTCTGTACCATAGGACTGGAAAAAGTCACGAAAATGCTTTTCCAGCTCATTGGTGACCACGTACTCATCCAGCTCCTGGTAAACCGTGGCATTATCATCCTGATCTGCCTTCACCACCCCGTTAATTGCACGATCTAATGGCTTGTAAAAAAGTTCTTTAATATTCATCTCAATCAATTCCCCGAATTTTTATGGTTATTTGTCGTGCTTATGGCACTAATCTGAAGGCTCTGTAGTAATTATTGCTTGGAATTTTTCCAAATAAACTCATCGCTTGACCGTCGTAATAGCCTGGGTAAAACAGCACCACTGGCTTATGCCCCAGTAACGAATGCAAACTGTTCAATAAGTGATGGGCACGTAACAGTGGCCAAACCGACCCAACCCCAGTCATCAACACAATATCTTGCGCATTGGTGGCATATTTACTCACCAGATACGGCGCGAACTTATCCATATGCAGTGGGCCTTTCAGCGCTTTGAGCAGCGCCTCATCGCCTTTGGCTTTTTGCATTTGAATGGCTTTATCGATGAAGTTACGCTCAGACAGATAATCCACCACGGCTTGCAGCAGGTTGATATTCACCACCTTCAGCTGACTGTGTTTTTTCTCCAGCATCCCGTCTAGAAAATGCAGATATTCGCGCACCTTCAACTCATCTTCAGGTGCATAATCAAAAATCCAGAAGCCAATTTCATTGCCCAGTCCTTGCCCGGTGAGAAACTCGGTGGAAAGAATTCGCTCTGGAATCTGATTTAGACGCTCATGTATTTTTTGACTCATTGCTGCCCCTCTACAACTACCGCGTCCATAGCGACACTTCCATAGATCTTTTAATGCGTTGTTTATAATGTTCTTCCAACAGGCTACGCAGCTCTGCTCTGACGATCACACGCTGCAACTCCAGCTTACGGGTACTTTTTAAGTAACCGGCTTCTGCCAGCATGCGAAACACCACCTGCCCCATTTTTTTCTTGCTGGACTCTTTCCAATCACAGATATCAAGATCGCGTTGTGAACGCTCATCCAGAAAGTCTGACCAGATATAGCTATCCAGGTATTGAGTCTGGGAGATATAGGCCTCTCTCATCACCGTTTCCATAAACTCAAGCAGCAACAGGTTGCGTTCCAGTGCCCCACAAAAAGCCACCTGGGTCGCCAGCTCATCATCCCCATCACGCAAAGCTTTCCAGAAATCAGGCTCTAAGCGCTCCAGACGCTTACGAATAGCGGTGGCATTGCGTTGAGCTGAGGCTGCGGTTCTTTTTTGCAGAATATTGTCAACCTGAATGGCCTGATGCCATTGTTCTGGAGTCGCCTCTCGTAATAACAGATCCGCGATCAGCCGGCTTTCACGCACCATCAGTGAGCCACCAATTAGGTCACTGTCATAATGAAATTGTTCTAACATAGCCAATCTCCTATGAAGCTTGATCAAACAGGTAAGACGACAGCTTTTCGATATCTGAACCTTGTAACACCAAGGGATATTTCAAGGCATCTTCCGCCTCAGCCAGCGTGATCGCGGCCTGATAGCGCTGCAAAGTATAGTGAGCCAGGGCTTTTTTCACCGGAATCTGTAATCTGCCATCAGGCATGCCGAAGTCTTTTTCGACTAGCGCTTTTTGAGCTTCATTCAATTTTGGATTAGGGATCAGCGTCAGTACAATTTCTTCATGCCATTGCTGATCCTGAGTAGGGTCTACTGACTCAATCGCCACCACAACAGGTGTGCGATCAATTCTGGAGAGTAAAAAGTCCTTAAACTGCTTGCTCTGATGGCAATAGGCACGGACATGCCAGCGAAAACCGGTATATACCAGGGTATGTGGGGAAATCATGCGTTCATGCCACTGCGGATTCTGCATGGAGGCATAAATCATTTTTAAAGTACTTTGGTTGCGGCAGGCACGCAAAACTTCCCGAATCACTTCAGGACGTACACTGCGATCAGGTAATTGAACTGCTGCAAGATTCGGTTCTGGCATCGCAATCAGGGCATGTGATTCACTGACCAAGCCCGAGAGCATATTGAGATATTCATTGATATGCGCTGTAGTCAGTACAGGCTGGAAGCTGGCTTTAGGCACATAACCCTTGACTGAGGGATCATGAATCAAGGCATCGGGGTTATACAGCGTATTATAGCGCTTGATATCCGCAGAAGCCTGCTGTCGACTCAGTCCAAACCAGCTCATCAAACGATTGGTAACCAAACGACCTTCCCAGTATGCAAGGAGTTCAATGGCTCTCATTCTGAGAAGCACTTCATGCTTATCTGTCGTCATATACCAATCAGTCAATAAATAGTAGTTTTAAGATTACCCTACAGCAAATATACAGTAAAGATTTTTGACGGTATTTTTAAAGCAATTGAATTTTTAGTCTAATCTCAGGGGAGCCATGATTTATTTGCTATTTTCACCCATCCACATTAAATAATTATTTTCTTTTCCTTGAGCATATGCCCACTCTGCCACCTTATGTGACCGCTCTTTATCTGTTAAAAAACCAAGCACAGATATCCTATCCACAATAATCAAATCCTGTTCTTCATTACGCTCTTGCCACTTATGCAAAAATTCATCAGATGCCAGTAGATTACTTTTCTTAGAATTACAGCTTGAATCTGCCAATACAAAGTTATGACCTGTATCCGATGGGTACATAGACCATGGAATGAAATGATCAACGGCGTAATTGCCATTTCGCATCGGTTTACTGCAGTAGAAGCATTTACAGTCTTGCAGCTCGACCAATACATTTGCTACCGCATTCAACTGGTTTCTACTCGGCTCAAACATGAATTGTTCAAGATTCGGCAACTGATTCAAAATAGGTGCATTGCTGCTGTTCTTACGGATATAGTCAATCCAACGTTTCTGGCAAAGCTCTTCGATGATTTCACTGAACTGTCGTAAGCAAAACATGACTTGAGGCAAAAGGATGAGCTGCTTTCCACACCGATCAAGCTGATATAAAAACTCAAAATTTTGACCGTTGATGTTTTGCAAGTAGCGGACTGGCATGTCTTTTACAGTGCGAGCGACATCTTTAACGAGCTTCAACCACACCAATGAATCTCGTCTTAATAACCCCAAAGAAGAGTAGCTTTGCCGAAGCTGTATAATGCGATTCACAATGGCAGCTTGTTTACCATTGTTCTGATTTAAAATCAGCTGCCCTTTATCATTAAAGGTATATGGCACTACTTGCTTCCAATATAGCTCGATAAACTTCTCAGCAATATCCGTATATTCGAGTGATAGACTCTCACCTGAATCTTCACCTTTTTCAATAGCTAATCGGCTTAGGCTAATCAGCAATGCAAATTTATCCACTGGAGCGTAAAACCTCGTGGTTCAGCACGAGGATATAAGCGACTGGAGTAAACCATATGAACGACACGAAATGTCGTTTTAAATACTTGTACTATAGTCACTATTAAGAAAAATACTGTTAAAATAATTGGATGAAGACACTCAAATTACGCATAAAAGACAAACATTGCAAGGTGCTAAATCAGTTAGCATCCGAAGTAAATTTTGTCTGGAATTATGTCAATGATTTGTGTTTTAAGCATCTACAACGTAAACAACAATTCTTTTCAGCATACGACATTGCAAAATACACGAAAGGCACATCGAAAGAATGCAACTTGCACAGTCAAACTATTCAGGCAGTGACAGAAGAATTGGTCACAAGACGCAAGCAGTTCAAAAAAGCAAAACTAAAATGGCGTGTCAGTAATAAAAAATCAGCTAGACGTTCACTGGGTTGGATACCGTTTAAAAAGGTTGCAATCAAATATGCTGATGGCTATGTTCAATATGGCAAGCATCAATTTAAACTATGGGATAGTTACGGATTAAGTCAATACAATATCAAAACAGGCACATTCGTAGAAGATAGTCGTGGACGTTGATATGTTTGTCTTGTAGTTGATGCAGTCAAAATAGAAAAAAACAACGCTAAAACCTCAATTGGCATAGATTTAGGTTTAAAAGATTTAGCGACTTGTTCAGATGGCGTAAAACTTAAAGCACCTCAAATCTATCGGCAATATGAACAAAAACTTGGTATTGCTCAACGTGCAAAAAATAAGAAACGTGTCAAAGCCATCCATGCCAAGATTAAAAATGTAAGACAAAACATGCTGCATCAATTCAGCCGAAAATTGGTGAATGAACATGCAGCCATCTTCGTTGGCAATGTGAATGCCAAAGCATTAGCACAAACCAGATTGGCTAAATCAGTGCTAGATGCCAGTTGGACAACACTAAGAACCATGCTCAAGTATAAATGCGAGAACGCAGGGGTATGTTATGAAGAAGTCAATGAAGCCTATACCACCCAAATTTGTTCGTGCTGTGGCTCACGCTCCAGTAGTCTGAAAGGTAGAGCAGGACTTGGAATAAGAGAATGGCAGTGTGTGGAGTGCGGTACGCTCCATGATCGGGATGTAAATTCCGCACTGAATATTCTTGCGCTCGGGCATGAGCGTCTAGCAGTAGGAATCTCCGTCCTTTAGGTCGGGGAGGATGTCAAAGGTGCTACTAAAACTACCCGACTGTAAAATCAGCTGAATATTTTTTAGAAATTTAAGTTGTTCTTGTGCAGTAGGTATATGCACATTAATCCTCTACTAAATAGATAATATAATTTGGTTCATTCATTAAACATAGTCAAAGTATTCACCAAGTTTAATTCACGACAAAGCATGAAATTTGTCTGCTCGAACAACCTTTCAAACACTGGATGCCCTGATAATTGCTGAGTACCACGAAATGGATGATCCCGATATTCTGGCATTACCGGAAACTCTGCATTCCTCACTCTCAGCTCAAAGCTCAATGCATCAAACCAGTCTTTATCAAAGCTCTTGTCTTGAAGTTTAACCAGCTCGTTTGCCGCTACCGGGTACGTCACCCAGAGCTTACGCATCATTCCCTGTTGCTCAACTTCCTTTGTATAGCTATCCGTTTCTGATTCAAGAACAGAAGAAATCATATTCGTGATCTCCCTGATATGCTTTTGAATGTTCTTATAAGCATTCAACTGAGGGTATCCCCTCTGCAGGGCGATTAACTCATTTAGGAACTTCCTTAAAGAATTTTGTGAGAGATTGTCATTGGCAATATCAAACGACTCCTTGTTACCGAAGTTTGAGCGATCCTCCATGATCATAGGCCCACAGATATAGATATTTTCAGGAATGGTCAAAGCATCTTCCTGATCGCTAATGGTGAGTAATCTGGACTTAAGCGAATGATGGTCCCGGCACCATTTCTCGTAGAACTGAAGTTCTTTTAACTCAGGCGTTAATGTAGGTGTGTAAAAACTTCGGTATTTTTTGGTCTTAGTGCTATAGGTGGAACTGAGCTTATTTGCTGAGTAAACGGTTTGGGCCTTCTCTACCACAGCCTTAAGCCTACCTACCAACTCACCTTCAGTTGCAACAATTTTATAAAGAACACTATTCACGTCCTTCATAAAATCCCTAATCAAAGAAGCTAAACCCGGTTTATCACTGGCTTTATTCTTCACCTCACCAATTGGGATCATGGCAATCTGAGTTTTTTTGAAGCCAGCATCCCCAGTGATACGAGTGTATAAAGTCCCACGAATAAGCATGAAAATTGAGAGCATATCCAATGAGCTCTTAACTTTATATTCAAGCTCTGTCTGAGTTTCATCATTAGATACCAAGTAGAAATCTTCTACCAGAATCGTCAGCAAACGATCACGTTCATCGCCGTTGACCCACTCATTTTTCTCTTTATCCAAATATCCACCACGTCCCCGGTAAACAAGCTGGGCGATTTCCATTAAAGAGGCTTCAATTGCGAAACGAGGCATGGCAGCAATGATTGAATCACAGTTCGGGAATGAAATCCCCCTAGCAGCAGTCGAAGTAATCAGTACGACTTGCAATGTCTCTTTGCGATCCAGCAACTCTGTACGGTGGTATCCCATTAACTGGCTATCAAAAATGCCAATCTTAGAGCGTTCAACCACTCCTTCATCGACTAATGCATCTCTGAGTGCAGCCAATGCATTTTTATCCTGAGCAAAGTAGATGACTTGCTTTTTACCATCCTCAAGATTCTTTTGAATAAGCTCGATAGCAGTCTGTTGAGTCTTTTCCCCAGCTTTCTGGCGAAATAGATGAGTCAGGTTCTTATCCAAGCCAAAATCATCTGTTTCAGGGACTACGGCGTATTGCTTGAGCATATATTGGGTTTTAAGATCACTTGCCGGGTAACAGTTCGCCATGATATGGATACTAGAACGAACACAGTTACCATCATCCAGATCTGCAGTCTGCATCTTGAATGGGAAATTACCCAAAGATGGAGAGATGAACATTTTTGCTGGTAACTGGTCCTGTTTCTTCATGTAGTTCTGGATTGCATTCACATTACTGAGGGATGCATCAGCAAGAATCACAGTCACCGTAAATGGTGAATTACCTTGAAACGGTTCAATGAAGTTTTTGGAAAGGAATTTCAACATCTCATTGATAAAAGTACGAGTGCCTGAATCCCCTGTAATTTCATCAAACATCACCACAATGTTAGGGAACTTTTTGGCAAACTCTCTCCGTTCGATTTTGGCCTCTGTCGGCTTCTTATCGATTTTGTATTGGAACATTTTTTCCAGCCCATCCAAACTGGAAGCTGCCACAGTTTTACTTTGGGTTTCCCTTGGGTTTCGTGGTCCAGCTGGTGTGGTGTTATATGGCATGAATGCCTGACTTGCTACAGTCATCGTCAGCTTATTGAGCTCTGGATGGAATACAAGTAATTGCTGTGTCGCTTCCCCTAATGAATCAAACACTCTGGCAAACTTCTTATTGGTTGCCGTAATTTTAGATTCTGAGGTATTGGCATAGCGTCTATTGGCATTTGCATTCTGTTCCAGGTCTTTGAGCTTCCGGTATTCATCTTGTTTGAACAATAGAACACTTGAGCCATGATCTATCTTCATATCTTCAACACCACCCACAATAGCGGCACCACGAGCATTCACCTTACAATCCGTATTGTGAATCTTCGAATAGATTTGCTGTGCCTGTGTCACCACATCACTGTTACTGGTAATCGTGGCTGAGATTTTGGATAAATCCCCGACTACATCATCATTAATCAACACTCGTGGACTGGTATAAAAGAAGAAAAAGCCTTCCAAATCTGCCAATAAGGTCTTAACGCTCGATGTTTTCCCGATCCCCGGCGTACCAGTCAAACAAATGAAATTCACTTGGCCTTGTTTACTTTCTTTCAGTGCCAATACTACGGCGCATTTATGCAAATCACGTAAGGTAAATGACGATTTATTCTCAATTTTTCCTTTATGAATTGCTTTAAACTCTGCCTGCACCATCTCTTTAAGTTTTTGATTATGATCTTCATCATCGACTTGCCGATCTATCAAGTCAAAAACACACTCTAAAGACAGTGGTTGGTTAGGATTTACAAAATCCTTAAGCCTTTCAGTAATAGCGAAAGTAAGGTCCTGACCGTAGGAGATATCGCTAATATTTTTGGACACGATTTCCGAGATGTTTTTTACAGGTTCATTCACCAGATAATTCAGAATCTCAACTTGCAGTTTCGTGCGTTCATCCATATCGTCCAGACTCAGAACGTTATCCTGATACTCCTTGCCCAGCTGATACATAATTTCCAGCTCTGGAGATTTATCTTTATCCGAAAATTCAGCAGAAATGTATTCACTTCCCCGGCTGGTGATCGCCATCACACTCAGACGAATATTTGGCATGTCATCTTGTTCAAACTTCCATTTAAAAGAATCAACAAAAGTGGTTGCATACGAACAGCCTTGCGCCATCTTAAATAGGACTTTTTCCTTACGGACATAGGCTCTCAAGTATTCACGTAGTTTTTTTGAGAACTTAAATGGGATCTCTTGAGCTTCTGCATTCACGTATGAGAAAACACTTTGCGATTCAGAATGTTTGATGTAACGCTTGTACTCTTGCAAATAGGTACAAGAATCCTTGGCGTTGAATTGTTCTGGTTCACCTAAAACGTAAAATAATGAATATTCCTGAACCAGCACATGATAGTTGGCTTTGACTTTGATTACCGCCAAGAAATCAGCACGACCAAACATACCCTTACCAAAAATTTTAGCGTGGGTAAGACTGAATTGTTGATTCCATGTTTCCAACGCCTTCTCCTTGAAGGCTTTAATAGCAATATGTTCTTTCTCAGTTGTGTAGTCATCTACAATGGTCTGGGTTATATCATTTGGCATTGTCAGTGGACACCAGATGCCAGATAAGCTCCAATTTGGTCTTGCATTCGCCGTTTTAGCCCTTGCAATACCTTTTGGCTTGATCTTTCTTAGAAACTCACGAGTATTGGTATAACCATGCCCGAATCCAGTTTTTATCAATTGCTGAAAATAGCTTTCGATATTTTCATGGATAGCGGCATTAATGACATCGCTATATAGCGCTTCCTTCATTTCCTGAAAGACATCAGCAATCTGTTTACTATTCCATTCTGCTACTACAGGATGGCTGGCTGATAATAGCTTTGCATCAAGCAAAGCCATAATCGAACCACGTTTAACAGCGATCTCATAAACCTCGCCCCAAACTTTGGCTTCATTGTTCACCACGGCGCTTACTCCACATCAGTCGCTAAAATTTCTTCAGCTCCCTCTGGAGACGGCTCGATTGGCTCAATCAAGTCTTCATTCATCAGAATAACGTATTCTTCGAGCTTGCCGATTAAGGCTGGCAGACTCATGACGACTTCGCCTTTATTTAGACGACTCGACACTATGACTTCACCAAGCTCTTGAATGCCAGTAGTGCCACGAATATGGGAAGGCTCAAGTACCGGAGTGAAGTTTTTGCCAGCTGTAGGACGTTCAGACTCAAAGTAATGCAGACCACGCAATACAGAGCGAATTGATTTCATTTCATTGGAATCATTCACATCAATAATTTTACTGTGCAATCTGATTCGCTTATCGTTATGAATCGAATGCTCCTGACTGGTTAGCATATAGAAATACGAACAAATACCATTCTGTGTACGAACACCCACAGTACGTTTAGTCGCAAAGCTATATACGGACAAGGATTGTTTATATTCTTTTTGATTGATGATCGCAGTATGGTACTGATGGTGCGGTACCTCATAGACACGACTGTTATCACTGGTTTTTAAGCTCAGTGCTGGGATCGTATCAGACTGGAATGGATAGAAATTCATATTCGGGAACAACTGATCAAGTTGATCCAAAGCACTTTCACTTTCATGAATCAAGTTGCTGGTTTCAGTCTTACCGATCTTACGCTGTGCAAAATGGTGTGAAAGCAATACAACATCTTCAAAACCATCTGACTGCAGTTTTTCGATGATACGGTGCATTGCCTTACTTGTTCTCAGATTGTCTTCAGCAACTGGGGCATGACTGACCTTCTGTAGTGATAAGCGACCCTGTTTATCGTTGATACGCTCAAGTGTATAGACGTAGCAGATGTAGCCATAATCTGGTTTAAGAAGTAGCAAATCCTTCTGATGCTGATACTTAAATTCCACATCATTCTCAGGTCGAGAGTTATAACTAATACAGGCAATTTTGTCCTTAGTGCCCTCAAATGGGATGATGATTTCTGAATATCCTGACAGTGCTTCAATTGCAGCCTGAATACGGTAAGTCACTGTTTTATCCATAGCGAGATTCACCGGGGCACAAACTCGCTCACCATTTTGATTACCATAAGGCATAGGATCTGGTTGATACTTAAGGCCCTGTACCTTCACAATAGCATCATCATTGTTCAGCAACTTCTCAAGGGTATAAGCGGTGGCATACGCTCGTTTACACTCAGGATTAAACCCACCTTTTTGGATCTTTTTTGATTTCCTTTGAAATTGGGCTTTTTCTTCATTCTCATGTTCATCAACTGAGTCAATTCGCATTACAGGTACATATAAGCGCTCTTCAATACCCAGTTGATTTTTTACTTCTTTAATCAGATGTTTAAGGAATAGATGAATCGCAATCGAAAAACATGACGTACTGATGATCAAAGCATTTTCTTTTTCATCCAAACATAATTGAGCATGGCCGCCTTTTAAGTCACTCAATCGAAATAGCTTAGATGAATAATGAATCATGACCTTGTATTTAGATAACAAGTTGTCATAACTTAAGCTCTCAGGATGATAAAAGTGTGGCAGCCCATTGTCGCTGACCTTCTTGTTGGTCGGCACCATCAATACTGGTAAACAAGGAATATTCAGATTACGAGCGACATCAAATTGATCTAGGTCGGTATTAGGATTCTCAATCGGTACCAACGTTCGAATTTTCAGTGTGGAATTAAACTCAATCTCGCTTAGGGCTTTACGAGCATAATCATTCTTTCGAATGATTTCGTCTTGGCTCATTTTCGCCAACTTTTTACGGCTAGCATCCACTATCGAGATGTAGCTGTAAAAGTTCGATTCTTTACCCTTAAATATACTAAAGAACTGTTCCGCATCTTCACCAATTGAACTCTTGAATACATCTAGATTCACAATACTTGGAAGGATGTAGAGTACAGTTTTAAGACTACTATCCTTTTCCATCTCACTAATGATGGAATCCAGATTCGCTTTTAGCGCTGTAGTGATCGTAGACGTGATCACCTCCATTCGCTCATGCATTTTTTCGGTATTGAGCTTTTCGTCTAAGATACGAGTAAGGTTAAGTCGGATTTTTTGAGGATTCTTGAATGCATCAACCAGTTTATTGAATGCCCCTTCAAAATCTGAAATCTTCATGTCTGCCCCAGATAGGACGAAGTACATCATAATGAGCTGGAACATCTCTACTTGAGCAACGCGATCTGAGCACTCTTTGCTTAATCGTTCTTCAGAAATCGGCTGACCTTTATCATCAACAATATCCTTCAGCAGCAATGCTTTATTGATAGTATGCAGACGAGCTTCATAAGCAGTCAGCATAGTATCTGCACCCGAACGGTTGCATTTGCTTGTCTTATAATTGATCTGCAACTTAGAGTTAAATGAACTTACTTTTTCCTCTTTAACAAACTCCCCATTCACCCGAAAGGCATAAGTGACTTCACGTTTTAGAGATAGCCCTTCCTTATCCTCATGACGAATATCATTCATTTCAATTTTTGGTTTTACCCAGATTGGCAAAGCATCTGTTGCTCCAACATAGGCCAGCAAACCATTAAAATCAACTTTACCTACAGCTCCATAGATAGCACCAAAGTCAATACCATAGTCCTTAATGGTTTCCGTTGTTTCCTCATTCCATGGAGCAATTCGATTACCAAAAATCTGAAAGAAAGCAATTGCTTTACGGATATAGGAAACAGCGGACTCACGCTTGAAATCGTTACACTCAGTCTTATCAATGTGATCCGCAATGATTTCCATAATTTTGAAGCAATTTCGGATACGAGCTCGTGATAGTGCTTTGATTTCTACGAAATGAAGTAGATTTTGGATATCATTATTTTCAGCAGAACATTCATCATCAAGAATTTCCTGCATACGTTCAGCAACCTCTAATGGCATCTTTTCACCAGCTGGGTAGGACTGCTTCACAATGGCTTTGATTGCCTCGCAAACCTCTTTCACCCATTGAGGTTTGCTGATTTCTTCAGTAACAGTGAAAAGTCGTAATTCGCCATCTTTTGCTTTTAAGTCGTTTGTATATTGCAAAGAAGCTACTTTAGATTGTCCTTTGACTTGCATAGGATACTGAGAATTTTTGGCAATCACTGGATCAGAATATTTGAGATCGCCTAAGAATTGGTTGAGAGAATTCAGTGCCATACCTGTCGGAGCATTTTGAAGTACTTGCTGAACAATTTCAGACATCACTTGGTCTAAATCACGATAGGTCTGGGCAGTTTTAGCTTCAGATTCCTTATCAAATAAAGTGCTTATTCTGAGTTTTGAATCTTCAGGTAATAATTGAATATCTTTGATGATGTTATAAATTGGCTTTGAATCGTTTTTAGTCCCGATCTGCTTAAATACTGCAGACACAAAAGCGGTCGCATCAAAATGCAGATTATGAGAAGGCCCATAATAATTGAAGAAATGATCTGATTGATGGTTTTTAAGAGTCCCCACCATGGCTTTTAATAAAGGGGAAAGAATTATTTTAGGTGCGAGTGTACTTAGTTCAGTACTAGAACCATTGTTATTTAATTGCATTAAGTTTTATCCATGACAAAGTTGGCACTAAGAGGTATTTTTATATTTATTAAATATCAAAATCCTCTGTCTGAACTTTGATCATATTTTTTTCAATTAAGAATGTAAATATAAGCCTTATATTAAATTTTTTTCTTCACTCTACACTGACTGTAAAATCAGCTGAATATTCTTTAGAAATTTGAGTTGTTCTTGTGCAGTGGGAATAAAATTAAGCATGTTTTTTCCAAAGCAGATTGAGCCATTCCTCATTACGATCAGGACGCTTATCTACAGTAATCCATTGTTTTAATACAGTAACCCTATCCAACTGATCTAGTAATTTTTTAGCTTGTTCTTCATCTAAATCGGTAAATGCTCTACCATCTTTTACTCGGTCTATTGTGCCGTATTTAAATGACATATAACAAACACCCCCACAGCGTAATGCAGCATGAATACGTTTTAAAACATCAGGGAGTCTATTACGAGCACAATGTAGTAAAGAGGCACATGCCCATACCCCATCATAAACATCGTGCATATCAAGCTCATAAAAACTTTGCTGCTGAACAGCGATACCGGTCAGTTGGCTCGCTCGTTCGACCAATACTTCAGAATAGTCGATAGCATCAACTTGATAGCCTTTATTTTTAAAAGCCAAAGTGTCACGCCCTGAGCCACAGCCTAAATCCAGGATGCGTGCTGAATCTGGCAACTCAGCTAAAAATGGTTGGTATGAACCGTACCGGGTTTGTCGGAGAGTCAATATTCTGAGAGACTATTCCGATGAAAAAACCAAACTATACCCCCGAAATTAGAGAAAGAGCGGTTCAATTACTAATTGAATCTGAAAAAGATTATCC
>NZ_VPDH01000046.1:0-31195 GCF_013417785.1 Acinetobacter sp. YH12227
TACTTCATGTACAACCATCATTTTAAAGGCGAAGCTATAATCACGTTGTGTGCGTTTAACTCGTTGTTCTTGTGCATGTTCCATAAAATAAGTCTCTTAAGGTGTAAACTTATTTCAGGACGGGACACAGCGTAAAAACAAAAAGCCTCTGAATATTCAGAGGCTTTTTTTTCTCTTTTTTGCTCAGAACAAACCTGATATTAAGCTTCTGTCGCCACTGCAATTTGACCAAACTTTCCTTGATTAAAATCATCAAAAGCTTGAATAATTTCAGCTTTACTGTTCATCACAAATGGGCCATAACCTTGAATAGGTTCATTTAATGGTTCTCCGCTTAACAATAAAAACTTACTGTCTTGAACAGCTTCCAACTGAATCGCTATATCGTCTTTAGCAAACATGACCATAGAGCTATCTAGCACTTTTTGACTTGCATTGACCAGCACCTCACCACTGAGTACGACCAAAATGGTGTTATGACCTTCAGGTACATGTAAAGTGGTTTCATGCGCAGCTTTCAGCTCACCATCCCACACATTTATTGCACTAAAAGTATGAGCAGGGCCAGTTTGACCTGAGGCTTCACCTGCAATGATGCGAATATGACCAGCATTGTCTTCAAGCTCTATCTGAGGAATATCCGCAGCACGTAGCGCTTGATAACGTGGTTGAGTCATTTTATCTTTGGCAGGTAAATTCACCCACAACTGCACCATTTCAAATAAACCACCTTGTTGGGCAAAGTGTGTCGAATGAAACTCCTCATGCACTACACCAGAGCCTGCAGTCATCCATTGCACATCACCAGTTTGAATGGTTCCGCCGCCACCGCTTGAATCTTTATGAGTCACCTCGCCACTATAGGCCAACGTCACCGTTTCAAAACCACGATGTGGGTGTGATCCTACCCCATGTTGTGCAGTAGTTGGGTCAAATGAATATGGTGCAGCATAATCCAAAAGCAGGAATGGGCTAATCGCCTGACCAAGACGATCATAAGAAAATAAGCTTTTAACAGGAAAGCCATCTCCTACCCAGTGCATTTGCTGGTTACGATACACACCAATAACTTTTTTCATCTTTTGCTCCTATATTCAGTGGATCTGATGAACATGTAGTTATTTTAGTTATTCCCTAGTCCAATCACCATCTATCAAACAATATTCAATATCTCATATTTAGAACAATTAATGATTTTAAATGCTTTTATTTAGCTCGAGCCATTGAAGTTGAATCGCCTATTCTTGCAAAAAAAATTCATACACTTGCATATTATCCCAAATTTATGATTAAGCTTCTCATCACAGTCGGTTCTATTGTCCTGTTTTTGCCATTATTCTGATTTAGGCAACTTCATCTTCACCCTGCAATTGGGGTGAAAAAAACAAATTTGAATGAGGAAAATATAATGGGCAAACCTTACGTACGTTTAGATAAGGACAACGCAGCAGTTCTTCTCGTTGACCATCAAACAGGTCTACTTTCATTGGTTCGTGATATCGACCCAGATAAATTTAAAAATAACGTGCTAGCACTTGCTAGCCTTAGCTAAATATTTCAATCTTCCAACAATTTTAACTACAAGCTTTGAAGACGGTCCAAATGGCCCGCTTGTTCCTGAACTTGTAGACATGTTCCCAGACGCTCCTTTCATTGCTCGTCCTGGCCAAATCAACGCTTGGGACAACGAAGATTTTGTTAAAGCAGTAAAAGCAACGGGTAAAAAACAACTCATCATTGCAGGTGTCGTGACTGAAGTTTGTGTAGCTTTCCCTACACTTTCAGCACTTGCTGAAGACTTTGACGTATTCGTAATTACCGATGCGTCTGGTACGTTTAACCAGATGACACGTGATGCTGCATGGGATCGTATGTCACAAGCTGGCGCTCATTTGCTAACTTGGTTTGCTGCTGCGGGTGAATTACATCGCGATTGGCGTAATGACATTGACGGTTTAGGTGCATTGTTCGGTGCGCATATCCCTGATTACAAAAACTTGATCACAAGCTATGTAAAAAACACTGCAAAATAATTTATTTTGCCAATAAAAAAAGCGGTCTTCGGATCGCTTTTTCATATTAAGCCCCGCCACATTCACGTATGATTTGGGCATAACTTCCATTTTTGGATATAAATTTAGGTGATGTATGCACTCATTTGATGATTATTACTACTTTTATCTGGTGGTGAAACACGGTGGTTTTAGTGCTGCAAGCGAAGCATCAAATATAACTAAATCTAAACTCAGTCGACGCATTTTAGACCTCGAAGCAAAATACAATATTACGTTAATTCAGCGTTCTACACGACACTTTAAGGTCACGACATTAGGCCAAGAATTGTATGAAGAATGCATAAAAATAATTCAGCAAGTCGACTGTGCGCACAACGTGCTGTTAAAACAAAAAAGTGAACCTGAAGGATTGGTTAAAATTAGTTACCCACCTGTCATGATGGAACGTCAAATTCGCCCGTTACTTAATCAGTTCCTTAAAAATCATCCTAAAGTGCAAGTTGAGCTTGAACTATCTAGCCGTCGGGTTGATGTATTACATGACGATATTGATCTCGCCATTCGTACCAATTTTGCTGAAAATGAAGACTCTAGCATTATTGTACGTGACGTAATTAAAACCGTGCATTGTTTAGTGGTTAGCCCTGAGGTCTTACAAGGGCGTGTACTTGAGCATATTACCGAGTTAAGTGAATTTCCAAGTATTGTGTTAGGGACACAAAAAAATCGCCACCAATGGCATTTACATCATTTAGCGCAACAAGAACAAATTGAAATTTCACTCAACCCACGCATCAAAAGTAATGACTTGGCTGGTGCCTATTATGCTGTTTTAGATGGTTTAGGGATTGCCGACCTGCCTTATCTCACGGTCAAAGACGATATTGAAGCCGGACGCTTAATTCACCTTTTCCCCGAATGGTGCTCAAATGTCGGAACCATCCAGTTGGTCTACGCTTCACGTAAAGGGCAACGTTTAGTGATGGAACAATTAATTGAGTATTTGGTCGAAGGTATTCGTGAATATGGCCCTCAACATGATGGTTATTTAATTTAATCTTTCGTATGCATAAAAAAGCCAGAACAATGTCCTGGCTTTTTGTATTTCAGTCAAACTGAATCGATCTTAGATTTTACCAACCAAATCAATTGATGGTGCAAGTGTTGCTTCACCTTCTTTCCATTTCGCTGGACATACTTCACCTGGGTGAGCATGTACATATTGTGCCGCTTTTACTTTACGCATTAATTCAGATGCGTCACGACCAATACCGCCTGCGTTGATTTCAACGATTTGGATTTTACCTTCAGGATCGATAACAAAGGTACCACGATCTGCAAGGCCATCCGCTTCAATCAATACGTCAAAGTTTTTCGCTAAGGTCCAAGTTGGATCGCCAACCATTGGGTATTCGATTTTCTTAATTTCTTCAGAAGAATCATGCCAAGCTTTATGCGTGAAGTGTGTATCTGTTGATACTGAGTAAATTTCTACGCCCATTTTTTGGAATTCAGCATAGTGATCAGCAAGATCGCCTAATTCTGTTGGACATACAAATGTGAAATCAGCAGGATAGAAGAATACAACAGACCATTTACCGTAGAAGTCTTTTTCTGAAACTTCAACAAATTGACCATCTTTGTAAGCTGTTGCGTTAAATGGTTTTACTTTAGTGTTAATTAAACTCATGTGATATTCCTCTAACTCATTTCAGGTTTGTTTCTCTGTTGAAGTTAGAATACGAAAAATATTATCATAGGTAAAACCGTACTTTTTTATAAAAACTATCGGTTTTTTAGATTAATTATTTATATTAACATTTCGAGTTTAATCGACGCTTCCAATCCATAATCTATTCACTCAATGCTGCACACAGTACTGGCTAACATTTAGATACACATAAAAAAGCCCTCAATATTGAGGGCTTTTTGGATGATGATTTACCGTTTTAAAAATTAAAATGGTAAGTCGTCATCTAAATCCGCTGCTGCAGGTGCTGGCGTTGGTGCAGGTTGTTGCTTCGGTGCAAAACCACTTGGGTTGTTATTGCCATAGCTGTTGCCTTGAGCAGGTTGGTTATTTCCATAACCACCTTGGTTGCCGTAGCCGCCTTGGTTTTGGTTATTGTTATAACCACCTTGTTGGTTGTTAAAACGTGGTTGGTTAAACTCACCGCCTTGACCTTGCTCGCCTTGTTGACGGTTGTTATCCAACATTTGCATCTGTTCACCACGAATTTCAGTGGTATAACGCTCTTGACCATTTTGATCAGTCCATTGGCGTGTACGTAATGAACCTTCAATATAAACTTTAGAACCTTTACGCAAATATTGCTGAGCAATTTCACCTAAACGGTTATGCAACACAATACGGTGCCATTCAGTTTGCTCTTTACGCTCACCCGTATTTTTATCAGTCCACGAATCACTTGTCGCGATTGAAAATTGGGTTAATGAACCACCATTTGCAAAAGTTTTAGTTTCTGGGTCTTTACCCAAAGTACCGACTAAAATGACTTTATTTACACCACGCATCAGACGTATTCTTCCTATTTATTTCTATTATTTACTTTATAAGAGTTATGCTTAAATGGCTACCTCTTTCCCTAACAAGTGCGTTAAATGTTGTCGCGCAGATTCATCAATTTGCTGCTTATCCACTTTTACGTAAGCCACTTGTTGGTCAGACATCACCACGACCTCTTCAATACCACGAATTGCCAAAAGCTGAGAAGTCCATTCATCTGTTTGTTTGTCATCCGGTAAGCTAAATACCATTGACGACAGATAACGCGGCTGTGCCAAACCAAAACTAATCAGCAACCATACAATCGCTAAGGCCGTTAAAATCCCCCAACCCATCGCTGTATTGTTTAGCACTAATAGTTGTCCACCAATCATCCCGCCAAAAAATGCACCGAGAAATTGACTACTCGCATTCACGCCCATTGCTGTTGCTTTCGACTGAATCGGTGCTGCTTTTGATAACCACGATGGCAACAATGCTTCCATCACATTAAAGGCAATGAAGAATAAGCCTAAACCGAGCAACAGAATATATTTCGATTCAAAACCAAATATTAAAATGCCTAAACCTAGGATAATGCCGCCAATTGCCGTTAAGAAAATGCCACGCATTTTGCGATATTTTTCCGCAAAAACAATACTTGGAAAAGCAAACAACAGACTCAAAATCAATAATGGCAAATACACCAAACCATGTGAGCTAAGCGGAATTTGGGCAAAATCAATTAACTGTGAAGGCACATAAATAAACATGGCAGTGAGTAATAAATGCAATGCAAAAACCGAGACATGTAAACGGTTAAGATCACCCATTTTCAACACTTGTTTCAGCTGTGCCACATAACCTTGCTGAAAGTTACGATGGTGACGAGTCACTTTTGGCACCAATAGCAACATTGAAATGGCAGCTAGGCCCATAATGGTTGTCACCCAAAATAGTCCTGAGATTCCCACTAAACCAGTGAGCCAAGGGCCTAAACTGAAGGCTACAGCAAAAGACACACCAATACTCATACCCATGGTTGCCATGGCTTTCATACGATTTTCTTCGCGGGTCACATCGGCAAGTAAAGCCATGACCACCGCTGAAACTGCACCACCGCCCGCAATTGCACGACCAATAATCACGCCATAAATGCTGTCCGACATGGCTGCAATTGCACCACCTAACGCAAACAGCAATAGCCCAATAACCACCAAAGGCTTACGACTATAGCGGTCCGCAATTAAACTAAATGGAATTTGTAAAATCGCTTGAGTTAAACCGTATACACCGACTGCAAGACCAATTAATGCAGGTGTCGCTCCTGCATACTCCTGTCCTGCTACAGAAAATACCGGAATAATCATGAACAGCCCCAGCATGCGCAAGGCAAATATGCTGCTCAAAGCAAAGGTTGAGCGTCGTTCAAGAGCATTCATCATAGCTGGTTAAAAATTCATTAATCTTGGAATGGGATTATAGGACATTCAGCGTGCAGCGAAGCAGGATTTTTATTTAAATTAAAGATGATCATCATCTAAAAAACAAAAAGCGCAGCCAGTGCTGCGCTTTTGTAAGCCTTTCAAGCTTGAGCAGGGATTAACCGCCCAATTGTTGTTGACGTTTTTTATATTGGATTGAGGCGATCACGGCCCAAACAATAAATGCCACGCCAATCAGACCAGTTACCACTTCAGGAACGTGTACACCTGTACCACTCGCTAACATGATGAATGCAAGTGCACCAATGGCATAATGCGCACCATGTTCAAGGAAGATATATGCATCTAAAGTGCCTTTATCGACCAAGTAAATCGTCATTGAACGTACGAACATCGCACCAATTGCAAGACCTAACATGATGATCACAACGTCAGAGGTAATCGCAAAAGCACCAATTACACCATCAAAACTGAACGATGCATCCAGTACTTCAAGGTAAAGGAAGCCACCAAAGCCTGCTTTGATCACGCCCGTTGGCGCTCCATTCGCATCGTGACCAACCGCATTACCATTTTCATCAACTTCAGGTTCACCACCCAGTAAGTGACTCAATACTTGTACACCGATATAAATCACAATACCCCAGATACCCGCCATAACCACAGCAAGACGTGTTTCTTCAGCGATATTTGCCGCCATTACTAAAAGTGCAATGAGCGCAATAAATACCGACATGGCTGGAACGTTCGCAAGATTTGCCAAATGACGTTCTAACCAACGGAACCAATGAGTATCTTTACCTTCATCTAAGAAGAAGTTTAAGAACACCAATAAAAGGAAAGCGCCACCAAATGCAGCAATTTCAGCATGATGTGCCATCAACTTGGCAGAGTATTCAATTGGATTATTCAGTGCCAATTGCACCACTTCCATTGCGCCCATGTCCGCCGTTACAGCAACAATGACGATTGGGAAAATCAAACGCATACCGAATACAGCAATCACAATACCCACGGTTAAGAAAATCATTTTCCAGAAATGATCCCAACCACGGAGTACCGATGCATTCACCACAGCGTTATCAAATGATAATGATACTTCCATCACTGCCAAAATTGCAGTAATGGTCAAAGCCGTAAACATGGCCTGTAAGCCCGCATTTGGGCCATGCGTAAAGCCCCAATAAGCAGAAATAGCCAGACACACGATCGTAAAGAAGATAGAGAAACCAAAATGTTTCATCATGGTAGATCGACCTGTTTTTTCAAAATAAGAGTAAAACTAAAACTAAAGATAGAGTTGAGTTTTATGCCGCGATTATGACGCTTTTTATGATCGAAACCAAAAAAATCTTCGTTACATTTTGAATAAACACTCTAAGATGAAACATTCTATTCTGATGCCACCATATGGCATGCACATGCTTCATTGATTGAATTTGTAGGAAGATCCAATGCTTTTTTCGCAAGATGTTTGGCAACGTAATGCTGAACTGTATCAACAAATTTTAAATTTACCGTTTAATCAGGAACTGGCTCAAGGCACATTAAGCCGAGATGCCTTCAGCCATTATGTGATTCAAGATGCCCACTATCTTTTGGCCTATGGTCGTGCCTTAGCTGTATGTGCCGCAAAAGCCTTTGATGCGGATGATGTCATTCAGTTTTCTGAAGGGGCAAAAATTGCAATTGTAGTTGAGCGCAGCTTACACAATGACTTTATGCAAGGCTTTAACATCAGCAAAGAAGAATTTGAAAATACACCACTGACCCTTGCCTGCCACCATTACACTTCATTTTTAACCGCAACAGCCTGGTCAGAAAGCTATCCAGTTGTTTTGGCTTCATTGTTGCCATGTTTTTGGATTTATGCTGAAGTAGGTAAAGCCATTGTGAATCAATCAGTACCAAACAACCCTTATCAAGCATGGATCGACACTTATTCAGGTGAAGAATTTAATACCGCAGTGAACAATGTCATTCACACGATTGATAAAGTCGCAGCGACTTGTGATGCTGACACCTTAACCAAAATGCATAAAGCCTATACCGATGCCGCTAAATTAGAATGGATGTTTTGGGACAGTGCCTACCAACAACGGACTTGGCCTATTTAAAATAAAAGCTATACATATAACCGTCTTTACCCTAGGACGGTTATACAAACAGATAATAAATTTAAAGACTAAAATTAACTTTTAAAACGATACCACCCTAAGAAAATACCAACGCCAATCATTACTAAAAAAATAGCAAATTTGGCTTCGCGTGTTTCACTGCGAATACGGTGACGATCTTGTGTTTCTTCGGATTGGAATTGTGATTTCATTAAAGGATCAAGATTGGCAATGGTCTTTAAGTCTTTAGGTTTTTCACCTTCACCTAAGACGATATATAAACCTTTCACATCCATTTCATGCATTTGCCCCAGTTCAATATTAAGCTGCGTGGATTGTGCATTATATTCAGGCACCCAGTCTTCAACTCTGGCATAGACGTGTGCACGACTCACATCAAACACAGAGGCATCCTGAATCGTTTTACCAGTTTGATCCTGAATTAATTCTGCAAAATCTGAATATTGCGAAAATGCAAATTCTTTCTTATTCGCTAATCGGATTCCCTCGAAACCATATTCGTCAATTTTTTTGGCAGGATTATTTTTAAATAAAATACCTTGAGGCTGTACTTTAAAATCTAATACTGTGTCGTCAGGAACTTGATTGGTCTGCAACACCATATAAACCACCGACCACATTTGAGCATTAGGTGCAATAGCCGATGCCTTTACGCTATAACTTTGTCCCGCTTGTGGTTCAATAAACTGCTCAAAGCCAAGAATTTTGGTATCTTCAGCCCAAGCCATCACCCCTGTGCAGAGCCCCAACAAACAAATTAAAATTTTTACCCACATAAGTTGCTCTTGTATTATTTATAAAGTCATTTTTTTGGCCATTATAGTGATTTAATGTGTGATAAACATCACACTCATATTTAATAAACGATTGGAAAAAATGAATATTTTTTAATTTTTATGCTGTTTTATTAATCAAAGTTCCAAATACCATTACAGACATTTTTAAGCTTGAAAACTTTGCCAAGTATAAATCAAGACCGCTGCGGCAATTATCCAACTTACGGTTGCCACACTCAAACATGCCACGAGGCTTAAACGTGTAGCCAACACATAAACCATCAGCAAATAAATGAAATATGGAATCAGTGACCATATGCCAAAAAGTGCAGTTTTCTGTAAAGCCGCCGCTCCTTGATCACTGGCTACAATCACATGTGCAATCAAAGCAAAAGTCGGAAATAACGGAACTAAGCCAGCAATATAAAAAGCCTTACTTTTAGACAGCAGAGCAATCAGCACCACGACCAGCGCGCCCATTAAACTTTTTAAAAATAAAGACAACATGCTTATATTCCATTAGCAAAAACTCGCCTAGTCTACTCCTGACTTAGTGTTGAAATAACCTCAATAAGCACTTTCTGTTTAAAAAATCAAAGTCGCTATCGAATTAGTCTTCAAGTGGCTTTTCGCATTGTCCGTTTATTTACACCAAAGACTACTGGTAAAGCGCGCTTTTTGCTCCAAAGCCATTTGTTTAAATTGCGCTTGAACTGTTTGATCATCATCCGTCATTAGGTGTTGGTTGGCATCCACCAGAGCCAATACATAATCATATTGTTTCGGTATTTTGTCGCAAGCTAGATGCTTTTTTCTGTATCCGTCTTGGCTTGTCCTAATTCAGCAATATATAAATCGATTTTTTCATTTTCAAGATTCAGCGCGGTCGTTGCTTCTTGCAGAGTGTTGTACTTTTCGACTTTCAGGTGGCTTGTTTCCGTACACGCACCCAATAAAAATGTAGCCATCAATACGGCAACACAGCCTGTTACTTTTACTAAAACTGTCATCTTTCGAATTGTCCTGTCTTGATGACACCTGAATGCGCGCTGGCATTTCCGTGATCAATCAAATTTTGTTTCGGCCTTTTTCTCACAAAGACATGCATAAATCTAGGTTTAATTTACACTTGAACAATTTTCATGCGCTATCATATACAAGTTTTTCGATGAAACTTTTCAGGACCCTTGCATGAGCCAAAGTCATATCCGTATTCGAGGCGCACGTACCCATAACTTAAAAAATGTGTCACTCGATATTCCACGCGACAAGTTTGTGGTAATTACGGGACTTTCCGGTTCAGGTAAGTCCTCTTTAGCCTTTGATACCTTATATGCCGAAGGCCAACGCCGCTATGTGGAATCGCTGTCTGCTTATGCGCGTCAGTTCTTATCACAAATGGAAAAACCGGAAGTCGATTCGATTGAAGGCTTGAGTCCCGCAATTGCCATCGAACAAAAATCGACGAGTCATAACCCGCGTTCTACGGTCGGCACAATCACCGAGATTTATGACTATTTACGTCTGCTATATGCACGTGTCGGCACACCGTATTGCCCTGAACATGACTTACCGATGGTGGCTCAAACCGTGTCGGAAATGGTTGATGCAGTTAAAGAGCTAGAAGAAGGTACAGCACTGATGCTGCTCGCACCTGTAGTACGTGACCGTAAAGGTGAATACACCAACCTGTTTGAGCAATTACAAGGTCAAGGTTTTGTCCGTGCCCGTGTCGATGGTGAAGTCATTGATATTGATACCCCACCTGAACTAGATAAAAAGAAAAAGCACACCATTGAAGTCGTCGTTGACCGATTCAAAGTCCGTGATGACTTAGGTAATCGTATTGCCGAAAGTTTTGAAACTGCACTGCGTTTAGGTGGCGATATTGCCATTTTGTCGTGGATGAAAGGTGAAAAAGAAGACCGTGTGTTCTCCGCGAAACACTCTTGTCCTGAATGTGACCGTGCTGTCGGTGAACTTGAGCCACGCCTATTTTCATTCAACAACCCCTTTGGTGCCTGCCCTGTTTGTGATGGCTTAGGAACCCGCAGCCATTTTAGTGCCGAAAAACTCATTCCAAGTCCAGATGTATCAATTAGCCAAGGTGCGATTCGCGGCTGGGATCGTCAGCGTCCGTATTACTACAGCATGATTCAAAAGGTTGCCGATCATTTTGGCTATTCTTTAGAAACGCCGTGGAATGAACTCGATGCCGAGACCAAAAAGAAATTCCTTTATGGTACGGGTAAAGAAAAAGTTGACCTCAGTTATATTGATGAACGTGGTCGCTCACACAAACGTGTGCAAGCGTTTGAAGGTATTTTGCCTCACCTAGAACGTCGTTACCGTGAAACAGAATCGAACTATGTCCGTGAGGATTTGGCGCAGTATTTATCCAATGCTGCCTGTGATGCCTGCGATGGCTCGCGTCTCAATGAAATCTCACGTAATGTAAAAATTTTAGATAAGACCATCGCACAGATCACCAAAATGTCGATCGGCGATGCTGAAAGCTACTATCAAGACCTCAACTTAAGCGGTGCCAAAGGCGAAATCGCTGATAAGATTTTCAAAGAGATTCGTGAACGTCTGCATTTTTTAGTTTCAGTGGGTTTGAACTACTTAAGTTTGTCACGTTCTGCCGAAACCCTATCCGGTGGTGAAGCTCAGCGTATTCGTTTGGCTTCGCAAATTGGCGCGGGCCTGATGGGCGTAATGTACGTGCTGGATGAACCCTCTATTGGTTTGCATCAGCGTGATAATGACCGCCTATTGGAAACCCTAGTACGCTTGCGTGACTTAGGTAATACCGTACTAGTTGTAGAACATGATGAAGATGCGATCCGTGCCGCCGACCATATTATTGATATTGGCCCAGGTGCAGGTGTGCATGGTGGTCATGTGATTGCCGAAGGGACTTATGATGAAATTTTGGCAAATCCAGATTCATTAACTGGTCAATATCTATCAGGAAAGCTCAGTATTGATGTACCGAAAACACGCACACAACCGCCAAAACCTGAAGAACAAATCAAGTTGATGGGTGCTGCGGGTCATAACCTGAAAAGTGTCGATTTGACTATTCCTCTAGGTGTAATGACTTGTGTAACAGGTGTGTCCGGTTCAGGTAAATCAACGCTAATTAACCGTACTTTGTTACCGCTTGCAGCGACTCAATTGAATGGTGCAACCACATTAACGGCTGAGAAATTTGATTCGATTGATGGCTTACAATTCCTCGATAAAGTCGTGGATATTGACCAAAGCCCAATTGGTCGTACACCACGTTCAAACCCTGCAACTTATACCGGTTTATTTACCCCTATTCGTGAACTGTTTGCGCAAACCCCTGAAGCCAAAGCACGTGGTTATGCGGCGGGTCGTTTCTCATTTAACGTGAAAGGTGGTCGCTGTGAAGCCTGCGAAGGTGACGGCATGATTAAAGTCGCAATGCACTTCTTACCTGATATGTATGTGCCTTGTGATGCCTGCCATGGTAAGCGCTATAACCGTGAAACTTTAGAAGTTGGCTATAAAGGTCGTAACATTTCTGATGTATTAGAAATGACGGTTGAAGATGCAATGCATTTCTTTGACGCTATTCCTGTGATTCACCGTCGTTTGGAAACCTTAAACCAAGTTGGCTTGGGTTATATCCGTTTGGGTCAGTCTGCAACCACGCTTTCTGGTGGTGAAGCGCAGCGCGTGAAATTGGCACGTGAGTTGGCGAAACGCGATACTGGCAAAACCTTGTACGTGCTTGATGAACCGACGACAGGTCTACACTTCCATGATATTGCCAAGTTGCTCGACATCCTGCATGAGCTACGTAATAAGGGCAATACCATTGTGGTGATTGAGCATAACTTGGATGTGATTAAAACTGCCGATTGGGTGATTGATTTAGGCCCTGAAGGTGGTGCTGGCGGCGGTATGATTATTGCCGAAGGTACGCCAGAGCAAGTGGCGAAGAATAAAGTATCGCATACAGCGAAGTTCTTAAAGCCGATGTTGAAGTAATTCAATCCTCCCCAACCCTCCTTTAATAAAGGAGGGAGTATTCCATTATTAATTCAGTGGAGTTCCCCCCCCTCTTTTTCCTTGCGCCATATATGGCTCAGGGTTAGGGGGAGATTTAGTTCTCTAGTCGAGTTATCAGATAATCCATATAATTTTTATAAAATTCAGATTCTTTTCCTTTTTCTTCATAGATTTCAGTGATCATTGTTCTAAAAGAAGCTTTAAAATTTGAGGCAGTAGGCCTTTCGAGTATTTTTTTTACTATATAGCTACTATTAATATCATTAAATCTTTCATCTTGGAGGATTTGAATAAATAACAGTTCTTTCCATTGTTGTTTATTCGCTTTTTCTACGGATAACTCATCCTCACTACTTCCAGCGCCATTAACAAATATTTTAAAAACAGCATCAACTAGAATTGGTAAATGTTCAGAACTCAACTCAAATTTTTCAATATAATCTTCAAAAACGGGTCTAATTTCACCTAATTGATTTATACCTATAAATGATCTTCTATTTCTAATCATTTGTTCATGTATCCACTCACATGTAATACATTCTAATTCGATCGCTTGATCGGAATGCCCAAATAGCTCTAGAAGTTTAATTGCAAAACTTATATTTCCTAAATTTTCTAAGCCTATTACTTTTTTTGTTATTTCAAATAAATCTTTAGGAAAATTTTCATCTGCTTGCAACTTCCAAAATTTCTTAGTTATTGCATGAAAACTTTTTGTATAGCCATTATTTTTTTCGGATATCAATTCAGAACTAGCTAACTCTTTTAATAAACCGAAATCCAGTTCATCTACTTGATCAAACCATTTTTTGAACTCACTAAGCCATACATCAGAATGTATAAAATTGTACGAAATATTCTGTAATGCTTTATATGTTTTAACTTTCCTCTCAGACCAATCTTTTTGATTATCTTCGAGAACCAATTGGATATCTTCCCATTGAAAATCATATTTAACACCAAAATCAGAAATGAAATAACCTTGTAGAATTCTAGTTAGAATAATTAGTTTAGTGGAATCGGCCACCACTTTAGGTAGTTGATCTAGAAACTGGCTATACAATTTTATGACTTTTTGAAAAAATCTAAAATTATGAATCTCTAACTCTTCAGCAAATTTAATCATCAAATTAACTAAATCATCATCTATATCTTTTGTATTTGCACGAATCAAAGGTTCAACAGATGTAATTTTTATGGTTTCATCAATCAACTTTTCTTTATATTCAGCATATTTTTTCTTATTCTCTCCTTCAGCTTTATCTTCATCTAAAATCAAAACGACCTGACAATTTCTTTCTAGTTTAAGCTGATTTGCCAAGCCCATGACATCTTTTATATCAAGCTTGTTTGACATACGTTCAAAGTCATCAAAGCAGATAATCGCATCTTTAACTTGAGCATATAACACGGATTCAAAAATTCGTGCAGAAGAACTAATTCCATATTCGCTGCTCGTTAGCTTAACCTCTCTTAAAGCTGTAAGTCCCTTTTTGATGAATGTAGGTATTTCAAAGTTCTTTGTGGACTCTTGATTAAAGTAATTACTACTCATATTTGTGGATATAGCAGCTTTAAGATCAGATAAATTTTCTATACCAAACAAAGAAACATAAGCATATTTTTTATCAAAAAAACTCTTATGTTTAAGCCTTACGGACAGTGGTAAATACTTCCTTTCCTGTTCTTTGATTGATTGAGCTTTTAAAAAACTATTCCAGAAGAAAGTTTTCCCAACTCCCCAAGACCCCGTAATCGAAATTGCTATTCCTATATTTTCATTTTTTCTAAAAATTTCTTCTAACCGTTGTTTTTGAGACTGATTCATTTTCTTGAAATATTAAAGACTTGTATACTTTATATCTGCAAAAAATCATAAATTCAATCACATAACTTTCGACATGAATGTCGCCTGTTTGACTGGGACAGCACGGATGTGCCCTCAGTCAAACAAAAGCATTTTGCCTACTTTTGTGCTTTCAAAAGTAAGATAAATCCTACGCAATGAAAATAACTCCAAATGCAAAATAAGGACGTGTAAACTCAAAAAATTAACGTAAATAATGAAACACACCTAACTTATCCAACACATCCAACGTCAACTGCTTACGCTCCGCCACATCATCCCCTGCTGCCATCTGCATATTCAAACTAAACGCTGTAATCTTGCCATGACCATCATCTACCCAACCGGTATACCACCCAACTTGCGGCTCTACATCCATACCCCAACCACTCTTGGCATATAACTTCGCATCCCCACGGCTTTCAATATAAAGCATGTCTTTGACTTGCTTCTGTACAACAACATCAAAAGGCAAGGTTTGTGTGGCAAGTTGATAAGCAAATTGGACTTCTTGCTCGGGCGTGATTTTCAGCGGCCCGACCAACCAGAAGTTATCAACTTGCTGGCCAATATTACGATTTCCAAAACCTAACCGTTTAACTTCCTGTTGCATTAACGCCAAGCCAATTCACCTTGCCAGTTCCTGATAAACAGGTACAGCGGAGGCCTGCATCGCCTCGCCCAATGTCAGGTCTTTTTCCCAAGTGGGAAACGCACGCTTTTCGCCATTCCATTTAAATATTTCACTCTTGGTCGCTTTAGCATGCTGTAGACCAATTAAAGCATTCAACATTTTAAATGTAGAAGCTGGAATATATTCTGTTTGCGCACGTTTTAAATCATTACCATATTGCCGCAAAGTTGAACCATCAAAGGTCACAAACACTGCCTGCGTCTGCGCTTGATTGAACAAAGCAGTAATCTCTTGTACCCGAATATCGGCGGCTTGATTATTTATAGCTGTAGGCGAAGTGGAATGTGCTGATTTCATAACACTCACCTGCTTAGTACAGCCATATAGCCCGAAAAAAAGCACAAATAGAACTGATATTTTTTTCATGTGATTATTTTTCAATTTTGGATTCAGTTAAAATTATAAAATGTGAAGTAAGCCAATACTGTTTCTTTTTATCCTCAATCGCACTTATCATATCTCGGTCAATCATCGGTATAGATGACACATATTTATATTTTTCTCATTCAACAAGAATAATCAACAATGAATAAATTTCTACTTTGTTTTGGTCTTTTAATCTGCCCGATCGCAAGTTTTGCCGATGGCTACCTCAATGAATATATGGTGCTGTTTGTTTCTCAAGAAGATCCTGATCTCAGTCCTTGGAAAGACCTCCCACAATGTATTGCACACAGCACGCCAACCGCACAAAAAGGTATTTTTGAAAACCAATATACCTATGCAAATGGTGATGCCCTCACTACGATATTCTTAAGCTCAGATAAAATTAAAAATGGCGAGTGTGAACATCTCATTCATTTTCCTGATGATATTAAAGGCTCAGGTGTATTTGAAAGTTATTACCCTAATGGCAAAAAACGTAGTCAGATTGAATATCAAGATGGGTACTATCAAGGAAAAATCTCTGTACACGACAAAAATAGATAACTCATTGAAATAATGTCACAATAATTGTTTTCTAACGACGAATACTATGATACATCTCAATGAGTTATATCTTATCTTAAACAAATCTCTAAAATGGAACAAGTCACATTTAAAGTGCTTTGCGCTCATCATGCTTGTGATTATTTTAAAGCAAACATGTAATCTTTCTTCTGCATCTAAAGCCTTGCCCATCAAGTGCTTACCACAATCATTTTATCGACGTATGCAGCGCTTCTTTGCAGGTCAGTATTTTGATTATCGTCAAATTTCTCAGTTGATTTTCAATATGTTTTCATTCGACCAAGTGCAACTGACTTTAGATAGAACCAATTGGAAATGGGGAAAACGAAATATTAATATCCTGATGCTCGCAATCGTTTATCGTGGAATAGCGATACCTATCCTTTGGACATTGCTTAATAAACGTGGAAATTCAGATACGAAAGAGCGCATTGCTTTGATTCAACGCTTTATAGCCATTTTTGGTAAAGACCGTATTGTGAATGTGTTCGCAGACAGAGAGTTTATCGGTGAGCAGTGGTTTACATGGTTAATTGAACAAGACATCAACTTCTGCATTCGTGTTAAAAAAACTTTATTGTCACCAATCATTTAGGAAAGAATCATAAAATTAGTGATTTATTTCGCCATCTTCAAGTTGGTCAAATTGAATGTCGTAAACGACGGATTTTGGTTGGTCGGGTGAAACTATATATAAGTGCACTACAATTAGAAAATGGAGAGCTTTTACTCGTCGTTTCTCCTCAGTTTAATGCCAATGCTATTCAGGATTATGCATTACGCTGGGAAATTGAAACCTTATTCAGTTGTCTCAAAGGACGCGGGTTTAATCTTGAAAATACGCGCTTGACAGACCCTAGACGAGTGAAAAAATTGATTGCGGTGTTAGCTATAAGCTTCTGTTGGTGTTACTTAACGGGTGAATGGCAACATGATCAAAAAAAAGCGATAAAAATAAAGAAGCATGGACGACTCTCAATGAGTTTATTTCGCTATGGTTTAGACTATGTTCAAATGGCGATTCAGCGTTTAATTGGTTTTGGGAAAAAAGAAGAGTTTAAGGAGATTTTGGCAATTTTAAGAAGGCAGAAGCCTGATAGGATAAGGGTTCTGTGAAATTTGTCGTGTACAGAGAGGAAAAATACAGTTTTGGTTTGCCAACGGTTTGAAGGAACAAGAAAGCGCAATCATCAATGGTGAGTCTGAGGGTGATTACAAGATATGGCATCCCAATGGGCAAATTGCGCTATCCATGAAATATAAAAATGGAATTGAAAGTGGTATACGCCAGCGCTGGTATCAAAATGGTAATCCTTGGACCTACGCAACATTCCAAAACAATAAATTGATTGGCGATTTAAAAATGTGGTTTGAAAATGGAAAATTGGAACGTCAAGGGTCTTACCGCGATGGTGTGCGCCATAATATTTATAAAATTTGGTATAACGATGGGCAACCAGAAGCAGTCTTGCAATACAATTTAGGTAAGATCAGTTCTGCACAATGTTGGAATAAAACAGGCACTTCATTTTCAGGGCAAGCCTGTTCAAATCGTTATAAAGACGAACAATAGACTATACATAGAGTAAGCAAAATATCGTGATTAAGACGATACTTGGTCACGACCCGCAGCTTTTGCTCTAAACAGTGCTTGATCTGCGCGCTCTAATAAACTGATCCAACTGGTTGCACCAACCGTAACACCAATACTCACGGTAATCGCCAAATGTGGAACTTCGCTGGCAATACTTAGCGGTGCTTGTTGAATGTCTAGTCGAATGATTTCTGCAATTTCTTGGGCTTTATCTAATTCAATGCCCTCAATAAGCACCAAAAACTCATCGCCGCCATAACGTACAACCAAATCCGAAGATCTTACATGTTGACGCAGTTGATTCGCGACATGTTGGATCACAACATCACCAACGATATGCCCATATTGATCATTCACCTGCTTAAAGTGGTCGATATCAATAATAATTAAAGTTGTTTGTTTAAACTGCGAGGGTTGAGACTCACGGAACTTAATGTATTCATCCAGTGCAAAACGATTAGCTACACCTGTTAAAGAGTCTGAATTGGCAATATGTTTCAGTTGAAACTCTAAGGCATCACGCTGCTGCAACATATTTTCAATACGATGAATTGCATCAAATAAGCTTAAAAAATCATTTTGTATTATCTTCTGATTGACCTCATTCAATGCCACGGGCGGCTGTGGATGTCTAGCCAATTTAAACAACTGATAACGTGCACGAATGAGTGGCTCAAACACCCATTTTTTTGCATAAATCATAGTCATCACGGCAGTCAGCAGTGAAACCAATGATAAAAATAGCGTGAAAAACAATTTATCGCGTGCATTATTTTTTTGATCGTCCGCAACTTTTAAACTGTAATCTAGAATATAACTCTGTAATTTGACTACGGTCACGAATTTATCCACCATCGCATCTGTCAATTGAGTACCATCTAAACTGTAGGGTTCCTGCTGTGTGCTTTGCTGTACTAATCCAGCAATAATGGGTAAACCCTTGTCAAGAAATTCAGTTTTTACCGCATTATGCAGTTGGCTAAACTCATTGGTTTTATCATGTTCTGATTGCACCACATGAATCAGTTCCCATAAATAACGCGCTTGGCGCTGAGTCTGTAAAGTATGTGCTAAATTTCCTTCAGGAATTGGCTGTTGAAAAGATACAGCCGCCATAATATTTGAAGCAACACGACCAGCTTGATCTCGCAGCTCCGCAAGCAATAAAATTAGGGTGTAATAATTCGATACTGGCGTATCTTTACCATGTGAATAATTAACTAATTTTTGTAGGGCGATGTAGCTTTGGTCCCAGGCCTGAAACATGCTAATGATGGCATGATCAAGCTGTTCTGCATGACGCTGCTCCCTAGGCAAAGCAATATAAGCATCCACAGTACGGCGACCTTTATTGAGATAAGGTGCAAGATTTGACTCTAATTGTTGAGCAATCGGAGTAAAGCCTTTCTGCTTTAAAGTGTTTACCGTGTTGCGATACTGCTGGTCTACCCCTTCCCGATATTGTTTTAATTCTACAATTTTTTCTTCACGCTGCTTGCCATGACTCGACATAGCACTATTAGCCGGTGCGCGCTCACGTGAAATTTGATTGGAAAGGTCGGCCACCATTTTAAGCATTTGAATTTCTTTCAATGCTTCAGCGCTTTTCACATAATTTTGATAACTACTGACAATGAGCGGCACACTGATAAAAACAATGGACAACACAATGACCAGCATGGCGATCTGTAGCCGACGGCTAATATGCTCAGTTCTTAAGGTTTCCATCTAATTTATGCCCCACTGCTGCATACCCCATAAAATGCCGTAGGATTGATTCATCCTCATCGACATTTTTCGCTATAAAATATAATAAAAATTTATAAAAACTATAATGAATATATCTAAGTCTAAATCTTATACAAAAGTGAATAATCTGTCACATTCTTCCGCAAAGATATTTGAAAAATAATGACTTTATCAGTTGAATGAAAAAAATGCGTATTTTTTTCTAAATAGTTCCTTATAAAATATTTACATGCGCAATAAATTGGTGCACAATGCACCGCATTAGGGCACGCTAAAGTCATTCCTCAGCAGAATATTTTAGTTTCCCGAAGATTTTGGCTAAAAAATCCTGATTTTTCTATAAAATCAGGATTTTTTTTGCCTATTACTCAGAGCTGAGAACAATCAATCTTGAAAATAAGCATCATTTTGGTGCATTTTTTAATATAATCATTCATCTTTATTTTTTACTTTATCTTTCAATAAAAATTTTTAAACAAAAAAAAGCCCAACCTTGGGGAAAGCTGGGCGAATAAAAAACAAACTATGGAGAATCAGGGTCAAAGTCACACTTTTAAGCTGTGTTCTGACTCGATTAACAAATTATGCTGTATTAAAAACCTGATGTAAAGCCTAGTAATCCACTAAGGTATGAATTACGCCTCATTTAAATAATTTTTATGTGACCAATACATCAAATACCCAAAAGAAATGTATATTTATTATGCAATAAAACTGATTTTGCCTAACTTATCAGCGCTTATTTATCAATTCAGTCGCTTAAATAGGCTCAAAAGCGTTATTATTCACACTATTTTTAAATGTTTTTTTGAATTAAAAAAAATTTATAATTGGTTTTTCAAATCAAAAAATGACTGATTTTTTCAAGTGCCTACCAATTTTTAGTTTTTTTTCTTTTCTTATTTAATTGTTCTCAATGATATTTTTAGTATGACTACGCAGTTAGAGTAAAAGCTGCATTTTTTATTATGAAAATTTGCTTTAATTCAAGCCTTGAATAATAACCTTTAAGATCATTGACTTAATGTTTTGTTACAATACAATGCCTAATGTTTAATCCATTTGTAACAACTGGTAGAAAATCATGAAAAAACTCGGTTTAGCCACTGCTTTATTATTAGCGATGACCGGTGCTCAAGCTTACCAATTCGAAGTACAAGGTCAAGCAGAATACATCGACACAACTGCAAACGACAAAGACTTTACTGGTGGTGTTCAAGGTACTTACTACCTTAAAAACGTTGACTCTACAAAAGGTCCTTTAGCTGAAGCTGCGTTCCTTAACCAAGCATCTAACGTTTCTGTAGCGTATAACTACGGCGAAGTTGGTTCTAAAGGCACTGACGTTGTTGCTCATAACTTTGGCGCTAAAGCTGAAGCTTATGTTCCAACTAAAGTTGTTCCTGTATACGCTAGCGCTTCTTACAGCCACACTATCCTTGACAGCAAAAATGCAAAGAACACTGACAACAACGGTGACCGTTATGCATTAGAAATCGGTGCGCTTCCAACTCAAAACTTCTTAGTTGCTGTTGGTTACACTAGCGTTGCTGATCAAGCTGCTGTTGATGCGTTCAACGTAATGGGCAACGGTGTTGCTAAAGCTGCTGCTGAAGCTACAACAATTGGTCAAGACCAAGATGCAATCACTGCACGTACTAAATACGTTGGTGCAATTGACGATACAAATATGGCAATCGGTTTCGAATCTGGCATCATCTACGGTGATGACACAGCATTCCAATTAAAAACTGATCTTTTTGTAACGCCTAAATTAAGCGTTGGTGCTTCTTACGCTGAATCTAGCTTTGCTGGTACTCCAGACTCAGCTTGGGGTGCAAACGTAAACTACTTCATCACTCCTGCTGTTGCAGTTGGTGCGAGCTACGTAAATGCTAACTATGAAGCTGAGAAAGGCCAAGTATTAAACTTCGGCGACACTCAAACTGTGGGCGTAAATGCTAAATTCCGTTTCTAATTCCATTTAGAAGCTGAAATAAAAAAGGACGCAATTGCGTCCTTTTTTGTGTCTTACATTATTCTTGATCTTTAGATTTATGATGATTGGGTACATGGGCAATATATTGTAAAGCGATTAGCCTCGATACAATTAAAGCCAGATACATCACACCACAAAACATTTGCAGCATGGCCAATACTCGCGCAGGAGCACTCATTGGCATTAAATCAGACAAGCCTGTAGCCGACTGTAAACTAAAACTCAAAAATAATAGATCAAGCCAAGACTGTAAGCCGGGCTCCGCTGGATTCACGAAACTATCGGGATAAATTAATTGGCAAATGCTATATAAAAATGCAAAAGCCCATGCAATTAAGGTAAAGACAGCACCCGCTGCAAACAACTCATCTTTGGTCAAATATCGGTCTGCAAACATATAGCGTAATACCCCATAAGCCGCACTCAAATACGCACAGGCTTCAAAAGCATGGGCAATAATCTGAATATTCGGGTCGTTTACCCCAAACATAATCAGGGTCGAAAATAGCACCGCACATCCGACAAAACTCAGCCCCAAAATCGTAAACATCGGCGTTTGTCGAATGACTTTAGCAATAATCAATAAAACCAATACGCCCAAGACCCATAATAAAGCACGGAATGATGGACTCTCACGGGTAAAAGCTGTGAGTACCAAAATCAGAAATTGTGTGAGTAACAACCAGGCCGAAGGCAATAAGCGAAACCCTTTCCAAAAATCTACCAATCCTTGCATTGTTCATTTTCTCAATATGCTTTGGGCGAATATTCAAATTGTTCTTATCACGAAATTTATGCTTAATCTCGAAGCCAAACATTTATTCTAAATTAGCATGAACATCTATTTTTTCTGCAAATATTTGTTGATGTCATCACATTCATTTCTCTCCTATCCTAAGTATTTGCGCTTACAAATACGGTCATAAAAGGTGATGTAAATTTAACCACAAAGGTACAAAGTAAAAAAATGCGTTGTATGGGAAGAACAATAATGAATATTCGTATATTTTTACTTGCGTGATGCTGTGCGTTTTTCATTTCAGCCTGTAGCCAAAATGACACACCACTCGATAGCCATGAAAATTATATTGGTACATGGCAGAACGCCCAAAGTGAATTAATCATTCGCCCATCGGGTAATGTGAATTACAAGCATCAGGAACACACTGAAAAAAGTATCGCCAATGAAACTTTTAGTGGGATGCGACAAGCCGATATCAAAGCACGTGTCAGTAGTTTTGGCGACCAAAGCTTTACCATTGGACAGAACGACCTCAGCCATCAATTCCGGATTGATCGTGCGCCGTATCGAGATGATCAAGGCCATTGGAAAATGAGTATTAATGGTGAAACTTTGACTCGAAAATAAACTCTGAAAATAATCTTACTCGGTGCATTTTCAAACATGCTGACAATAAAAAGCCCCGATCAATGTCGGGGCTTTTTTCGATGTTTCAGATTAGTGATCTGAAGCACCAGAGATACCAATACCTGTTTGTGAACGTACATACTGTGCATCGAATGCTTTACGTTCTGCTTGTGCTCGCGCTGAGTTATCAGTCACAGAGAACAACCAGCAGCAGATGAATGCCAATGGCATTGCAAAGATTGCTGGACCATTGAATGGGTTAATCGGTGTTTCAGAGATTGCGAATGTATCTACCCAAACGGCTTTAGACAATACAATCAGGACGACTGCAGTCGTTAGACCTACAACACCACCAATCACCGCACCACGCGTGGTTAAACCTTTCCAGAACATTGACAATACAAGTACTGGGAAGTTTGCACACGCTGCTACAGAGAATGCCAGACCCACCATGAACGCTACGTTTTGTTTCTCGAACAAGATACCTAAAATCATCGCAAAGATCGCAAGACCTAAAGTTGCAATTTTAGACATGCGCAGTTCTGATTCAGGTGTCGTTTGACCTTTCTTGAATACGTTTGCATACAAGTCATGTGAGATTGCAGAAGCACCTGACAGCGTCAGACCCGCAACTACCGCAAGAATTGTTGCAAATGCTACCGCTGAAATGAAGCCCATGAACAAGTCACCGCCTAAAGCATCAGACAAGTGCACCGCAGCCATGTTGCTACCACCCACAAGTTCTAATTTGCCAGTGACTGCCATTTTCGCTACATCAAGGAATTGTGGGTTGTTCGACACATAAAGGATCGCACCAAAACCGATGATGAAGGTTAATAGGTAGAAGTAACCAATGAAACCTGTTGCCACAACCACTGATTTACGCGCTTCTTTCGCATCTTTTACCGTGAAGAAACGCATCAAAATATGTGGAAGACCTGCTGTACCAAACATCAATGCAAGACCAAGAGAAATCGCATCAATTGGGTTCGCTGCAAGTTTACCTGGACCCATAATATTGGTTGCTTCAGCTAAAGTTACATCATGCACTTTAGAGAATACTGCAATCGATTGAGAGAACATTTCAGCGAAGCTGAAGCCCACGCCTTTCATAACCATGAATGCCATGAAAGTCGCACCAGACAATAGCATTACAGCTTTAATGATCTGTACCCAAGTTGTCGCCAACATACCACCGAAGATTACGTAAGCCATCATCAGAAGGCCAACAATCACCACAGCGATGTTGTAGTTCAAACCGAAGAGGAGTTTGATCAACTGACCCGCACCCACCATCTGAGCGATTAGGTAGAATGCAACCACTACGAGTGAACTGATCGCTGCCAAAGTACGTACTGGTTTTTCAGCCAAACGGAATGAAACCACGTCCGATAAGTTGAATTTACCCAAGTTACGAAGACGTTCAGCCACCAAGAACAATACGATTGGCCAACCCACCATGAAGCCCAATGAATACAGTAGACCGTCAAAGCCTGAACTGAATACCATTGCGGAAATACCCAAGAACGATGCTGCTGACATATAGTCACCGGCAATCGCGAGACCATTTTGGAAACCCGAAATACCCCCACCCGCTGTATAGAAGTCAGCAGTGTTGGTGGTTTGCTTCGCAGCCCATTTGGTAATCAGTAAGGTAAAGCCCACAAAGATGGCAAACATGATAATTGCATGCCAGTTGGTTGCTTGTTGCTCTGCAGCACCTAAATCAGGTCCTGCCATTGCCATGCTCGACATGAGCAATGCTGGTGCTGCCAGCGCTTGTGCTTTCAATGAATTCCATTTCATCTTAGTGCGGTCCTTTTTCATGAGCGATTGCTTCAACTTCACGCATTGCTTCTTGGTTTAATGCATCCAACTTGTTGTTCGCGATATATGAATACACACCACAAAGCACAAATGACAGAACGATAATGCTCAGACCTAATGGCATACCAATCGTTGTTACACCACCGCTTACGGATTGCATCAAAAACTCTTTGTTGTAGCCTACAAGCAGCATGAAGCCGACATAAACCACTAACATGATGATCGTCAAAGTCCAGCTTAGCTTACTTTTACGGCTCACCATTTCCTTAAATTTTGGATTCTGTAGAATTTGTTCTACCTGTCTCTCATCCATAATGTTCTCCTTACGCCGAACCTTGGCGTCAATTTTTTAATTCGAATTATTTCGAAGCTAAACTTACCAATGTTCCTTATTGTTTGTAATTTAGACTTTGGTCGTTAAATTTTGAGCAATTACCTTTATAAACGGATGGATGCGGTATTATTAACGCAGGATTAATATGCTGTAGGCTCTATGAATAGTTGGCTCATTGTCGGGGTGCTGGCCCTTTACATCGCATTACTTTTTGTTTGTGCATTCTTTGGTGAAAAGCATGCCAGCAGGCTCAGTACCCGCGGCAGAATGTTACTGTTCAGTCTGACTTTAGGGGTTTACTGTTCCTCTTGGACCTTTTATGGCGCAACTGGTGCCGCGGTTCGTGAAGGCATTATTTTTCTACCGATTTACTTAGGCCCCTTACTGTTCGTCGCTTTAGGCTATGACATTTGGCGCCGTCTCGGTCGTGTACGTCAGCATCATGCCATTTCATCCATTGCCGACTTTGTTGCAGCCCGTTATGGTAAAAGTGGTCCCTTGGCCTCTTTGGTGACCATTCTTGCCGTCATTGCCATTATTCCTTACTTGGCCTTACAGCTTCGCGCCATTGCGCTAAGTGCTACGGTTATTTTAGAGCCGACAGCTGGATTGACAGGAACCACCAATAGCGTGTTGTTCCTCACCGGTATTTT
Source organism: Acinetobacter sp. YH12227 (assembly GCF_013417785.1). Lineage (NCBI taxonomy): Bacteria > Pseudomonadati > Pseudomonadota > Gammaproteobacteria > Moraxellales > Moraxellaceae > Acinetobacter > Acinetobacter sp. YH12227. Next base: position 25,941 of record NZ_VPDH01000046.1, read on the forward strand.
GGCCATTTTGGCCATGATGTTTGGCACACGACAAATTGCCAATACCGAGCAACATGGCGGCCTCATGCTTGCTGTGGCTTTCGAATCTTTTGTTAAGCTTTTTGCTTTATTGGCAGTTGCGCTGTTCTTTGTATTTGAATCGCCTGAAAATATGGCACAAATCAGCCATGACATTAGCAGTACATTTAAAGATGTGCAGCTAAAAGGCGTGCCTGAAAGTTTTTGGGTTCAAACATTATTGGCGGCGCTTGCGATCATCTGCCTACCCCGACAATTCCATGTCGCGGTGGTAGAACTCCGTGATGAAAAACATATTCGTGGTGCGCGTCGTTGGTTTGCCGTTTATCTGATTTTAACCATTGTGGCAATTATTCCGATTGCCAGTTGGGCGCTCCATGCAGCACCAGCGTATTTAGCTATTCCAGATGTCGCAGTACTATCGTTACCCTTAAGTTATAACCAAGACTGGTTGACCTTATTGGCATTTTTAGGGGGCTTTTCGGCCTCTACAGGTATGCTATTAGTCTCATCCGTTGCACTCTCAATCATGCTTAGTAATGACTTGATTATGCCTGCACTGTGGCGTACTAAGCTGTTATCTCGTCATGATAAGCGCTTGCCCTTAGTTCTAAAATTCACACGCCGAATTTGTATTTTAGCTGTGATGTTACTGGGCTTCTTGTTTTTCCATTTCTTTAATGACATTGACCAACTTTCAGTTTTTGGCCTGTTAGCGTTTAGTGCGGTGGCGCAATTCGCCCCTGCCCTCATCGGTGGCTTATATTGGCGTGGTGGTAGTAAACAAGGGGTTTATGCGGGTTTAATTACAGGTTTTGGCATGTGGGCATATACGCTGTTATTACCAACGGTATTACGTAGTCTACCTGCACAATTTCAAGATTTTACCAACCAACTTTTAATGTATGGCCCTTTTGGTCTGAGTTGGTTGCGTCCAGAAGCGCTCCTAGGCTTTGAATCTTTTGATGCACTGACACATGGTGTGGTTTGGGCATTAGGTCTCAACATCACTTTGTACATTTGGATATCACGTGTGTTCCGTCCAAGCGTGGCAGAACAAATTCAAGCAGAAAGTTTCTTTTACTATGAAACCAAACCGCTGCCAACACAAAGTGCAAACAATGACATCAGTTATATTCATCACGATGTTGCACGTTTAAAAGTAGGTGACTTAATTACCCTTGCCAAACGTATTACAGGTGATGGTCCAACCACGCGTGCCTTCACTCAATTTTGTGCACAAAACAATGTGGTGCTGAATGAAAATAGCAGTGCCAACGGTATGTGGTGGCGTTTTACCGAACAATATTTAGCGGGAACCATTGGTGCAGCCTCGGCACGTACTCTACTCACCACTGCAATGGTGAATAATGGTTTGGCTCTTGGACAAGTCGCAAATATTCTTGACCAAGCCTCGCAGTGGCAACGTTTTAACCAAAACCTGATCATGACCATGATCGACCATATGACCCAAGGGGTATCAGTTGTCGATGAAAATATGTGTTTGGTTGCTTGGAATAATCAGTACCTCAAACTATTCGATTATCCAAAAGATATTGTTTATGTAGGATGTCCTATCTCAGACTTGATTCGTTATAACGCAGAACGTGGTGAATGTGGTCCTGGTTCGGTTGAAGAGCACGTTCGTAAACGCATGCACTGGATGCAAGTCGGAAGTGCGCATGAGTTCGAGCGTATCCGTAAAGATGGCCGTGTAATTCAAATGCGCGGCAACCCCATTGAAGGTGGCGGCTTCGTAACCACTTTTGCTGACATTACCGCTTTCCGTGAAAACGAAGCCTTACTTGAAGGCCGTGTACAAGATCGTACCCAACAATTGGCCGATGCACTGTCAGAACAACAATTGGCACGTGAACAGGCCGATAAAGCCAACATGTCAAAAAGCCGCTTTATTGCTGCTGCTAGTCACGATTTATTACAACCAATGCATGCAGCGCGTCTGTTCAGTACTGCTTTAGAACAAAGTGTACAAAACGATGATGACCGTAAAACCTTGCAGCAGCTAGACCGTGCACTGCATGGTGCAGAAAGTATGCTCTCTGCCCTGTTGGATATTGCCCGACTCGAAGGAGGGACAATTCAACCGAAACGCCAGCCTTATCCATTACACGATTTACTCAGTGACCTTGAACTACAATTTAAGTCGATTGCAGCACAGCGTAATATTAAACTCAGCGTACATGACGCTCAGTTCTGGATTGATACTGATCCGCAGTGGATTCGACGCATCATTCAAAACTTTGTCAGTAATGCTTTGCGCTACACAGCACGTGGTCGCGTCGTTGTCGGCGTTCTGCGCTCAGCACGTCCGGGGCACATTCGGATTGGCGTTTGGGATACTGGTCCAGGTATTGCCGAAGAACAACGCATTAAATTATTCCAAGAATTTGAGCGCTGTGGACATACCTCGCCATGGGGTGAACAAGGTTTAGGGCTAGGACTTGCGATCGTGCAACGGATGACCAGCTTGCTCGATTACCCTGTACATGTCTACTCAGAACTCGGTCATGGCTCTTGCTTTATGATTGAAGTGCCCGTGGTAGCTGCACCTAAAGTCGTGGCTGCTCCAACTCAGGCTGTACCGCTCAAAACCAAGGCCTACAAAATTCTTTGCTTGGACAATGATGAAACCATTTTGGAAGGTATGTCGACCTTACTGACCAAATGGGGTTATCAAGTGTTTAAAGCAACAGAACCTGAACAAGCGATGGAATTAATCAAACAGGAAAATATTCAGGTTTGGTTGGTCGATCAGCACTTAAACAATAATAAAATTGGCCTCGATTTTATTATTGAGAACCGTCAAGAAAATGTACCTGTTGCATTGATCACAGCAGATTCGGATCCTGAACTGCCACAGCGCTTAAAAGATTTGAATATTGTCTTGCTGAAAAAACCTTTGAAACCAGCATCATTGCGTTCTTGGTTATCTGGCTTGAAAATTTCCAAGTAAAGTCGCTAGATGGTTATGTGAAAAAAGGCCCATTTCAGTCACATGAAATGGGCTTTTCTTTACCAAGAATTTACTTTCAATTACCCAAATGGCGAAAGATCATTGCTCCCAGGCAAAATATTTCAAAATCAGCCCAAATTCACGCATATATATTGACCAAAATCATCAATTTTCGAATGCCTATGGCAAAAAATAACCAATCTATAAGTGAACACTTGTACACTTAGTTACAATTTAAAATATAATTGATATATAAGTAGTTTTCATACTAAATAAATAAAATTAAAACTTTAGTCGTATATTTATACAGCAGTCTTCGATCTAAAAATAATCATAAGAAATTGATCAGTTTCTAACATCTTTAATGAGCCTTCACCCACTCCATTTGAGAAGCTGATCGTTCACTCAATAAGGAGTCTATTGTGAATATTTCTAAAGTTGTTCCACATGGTTTCGATCAAAACCTACAATTTCATCGTCAATATGGTGTTAATTCAATTTTGCCAGAAATTGATTGGTCGACTTTGTTCAAATTCAGTAAGCTCGACGAGACACAAATCGCCGCACTCGAAACCTTATACCGCAGCGCTGTTCCCCTCGCCCTGCAAGTTTTTGATGAACTAAATTTTGACGTGTTCGCACCCAACGCCTATAAGCCCCAAGGACTTGGATTGTTCGATCGTTTGGCTGAGCAAGAAGAGCTTCTGTTACAAAGTCTAGAGGCTGAAAGCAATTGCTTAAGTGAAGCAACCCGTCATCAAATTTGGAGCATGTTACTGCGTGGTGGTGCCGTATTGGTCTTTAAAGCATGGCTCGGTAAAGTCAAAACTGATCAAAACCAACTCGACAAAACCCAATTTGATGAATTGTCAGATTTGCTCTTTATTAAAACCTCACCATTTGAATTGGCACAGCGTCTAGGTGTACATGCCAACTCAGATCAAGATCATATTTTCTTAATGTATGACAACGACGTCTATTTAGATCGATTCAATAGCTTAGAAACAGCGGCGCTGTTTGTTGATCTTGGTGTCTATGATGCGGCATTTTTAAGTCTACGTGATGATCGGGTGGCTGATTATTTAAAATCACGTGGCTATGTGTCTGATGAACAAATTGATGAATTACAGTGTGCACTAAACCCACTGTACTGTACTGATCTCACTCCAAAACAAGACTATATCGCTTAAACCTTGTAATCGATCTCTTTGATCTAGATTCTGTTTGATATAAATGCATCAGCATAAAAAAGACCTCCAAATGGAGGTCTTTTTTATTGCATTGAATCTTGTTAGATTTTTTTCTCATCAATATTTAATGCATTAATGGCTAGAACTGCTTGCGTACGGTTTTGCACACCTAGTTTACGGAAAATTGCAGTGACATGTGCTTTGATGGTTGCTTCTGACACATCAAGTTCATAAGCAATTTGTTTATTCAATAGACCTTCAGCCACCATCATCAATACACGGAATTGTTGTGGTGTGAGTGACTGAATACGTTCAGCCAATGCTGTTTCATCTGCTGCGCGTGGGTCAAAGTTCATGTTGGCTGGTAAATTTGGCGGCAACCAAATTTCACCTTCAAGCACTTGACGAATGGCTTCACCAATATGACTCGGATGTGCCGATTTCGGGATATAGCCCATTGCACCGTGCGCAATAGCACGTTGAATAATTGAAGATTCTTCATGTGCAGAAACCACAATAATTGGAATCGACGGGAACTGAGCACGAATATGCACGAGTGCTGAAAAGCCTGAAGCACCTGGAAGGTTAAGATCAAGCAAAACAAGATCTGGCTCAGGGCCATTTTCAAGTCGTTCATAGCATTCATTGACTGCTGCAGTCTCATGAATTTGCGCCTGAGGCAAACTATAACGAACCGCCTGAATTAAAGCATGACGAAACAGCGGGTGATCATCAACGATTAAAATATTCATAAGCAAGGTGGAGAGATCTTGTGCACAATGACCCTATTCTAACCACACATGCTATGTGATGGATATGCAAGAACTTAATTTTTTGCATTTAATATGTAGAAATTCTGCACAAAATGCGCAATTCTTCTCATTTTCTATAAATCTTTAAATCTAATCACATTTTCATATAAATTTTATCAAGCAACTAAAAAAGCTAGGACTTACGCACTATTATTTATAGATTCTCTGTGGTAGCAGATGATTTTTATCGAGAATAAAGTCATCAATGAAGTTTTTGATAACTGGTCTAAATAATTTCTTCTGCCAACGATATACATTTTC